>NZ_JAWQUN010000007.1:0-192162 GCF_033447105.1 Formosa sejongensis | reverse complement strand
ACTAATAGAAAGACCTATAAAATCAAGAAATAGTACAAAAATCTTTTTTTTAAGATAAAAAGTAAGTCAAATCCATTTAAAAAACATGGAACTTAGAAAATTATTAAATATTGCAACGGTCTTGATTTATTAAAAAGTGAACCTACAAAATTCAGAATTTTTCTTTGGAATATTTTAAAAGAAGTCCCTCAGCTTCAAAACGATTTTTCATTTCCTGATTTTGGTTTACGCCTTATGAAAACGCTACCTATGTTGTTTTTTGGCGGACAAGATTCTTATACTTTTATGCATTACGATATTGATTTTGCTAATATTTTTCATTTCCATTTTGAAGGAAAAAAGAAAATAATTTTATTCGATCAAGATCAAAATAAATATTTATACAAAGTGCCTCATGCTTTAATTACAAGGGAAGACATAGATTTTAATAATCCGGACTTTAAAAAATGGCCCGCTTTAAAGAAAGCAAAAGGTTTTAAAACGGAATTAAATCACGGTGAAGTGTTATATATGCCTGAAGGGTATTGGCATTATATGCGTTACATTACACCTGGATTTTCAATGAGTCTTCGCGCAGTTGCAAGACACCCAAAAAACTTGAGTAAAGCCATTTACAATCTCTTTATTATGAGAAATTTTGATAATCTAATGCGTAAATTAAAAGGGCAAAATTGGATAGATTGGAAAAACGAACAAGCTATAATTAGAACTGCGAAATATAATTCATAGTTTACACTATATAAGTTATATTTGAACCAAAATTAAAACTATGAAAAATCTTTTATTCATCGCATGTTTTTGCGCTGTCTCATTCGCAAATGCCCAAGCTTTTAAAGGTAAAGGTGATCAGAAATTTCAAATTGGAGCAAGTTTCCAAGAGTATGGAACCGGAATTAATGGTACTTACGATTTTGGTGTAGGTGAGAATATTTCATTGGGATTATCTACGACTTATGTATTAGGCGTAGACGACAATAATAGTATAGGTGCAGATTTTGGAGATCGTTTTGATATCAAAGCTCGTTTTAACGCTAATCTTTCATCTGTAATAGGCATACGTGAATTAGATGTATACCCTGGATTAAGTTTTGGTTTAAATAATTTTGGTGGTCATGTTGGTGGTCGATATTTCTTTTCTCATGGATTTGGTGTTTATGCAGAAGCAGGATTTCCAATCGCCAGATACGATACAGGAAATTTAACAGCTGCCGAAGAATTAAACAATCAATTTGTGTTTAATATAGGTGCTTCTTTTAATTTAAATTAAACTAAAAAAAAGGGTGTTTCAATAATTATTGAAACACCCTTTTTTTTATGAAATTAATTCATTTACTTTTTCATAAACCATAGGAGATTCCCAGCCTCGATAGAGTAAATAATCAGCTAATTTTTTCTTCTTTTTATATTTATTTGATTCCTTAATTAAGTCGCATCTTCGTTCTGCTAGAGCTTCAAACACACCATAATAATCTAAATCATCCAATTCTTTAAGTCCTGTTTGAATATTAAATCTGCTAATTTGCCTGCGTTTTAACTCCATCGTTAAACGATTTCTTCCCCAATTTTTAAATTTGAATTTCCCACGAACATAAGCCTTTGCAAAGCGTTCTTCATTTAAAAAATTATGCGCTAATAAATGAACGATAACAGCATCTATTGCATCTGGAATCATGCGCATACTTCCTAGTTTTTCTTGTACTTCTTTATGGCAACGCTCTTGGTAAGCACAGTAATATTCTAAAGCTCTTTTAGCTTCTTCTACAGTGTATGTTTTATGAGTATCCATAATTTAACTGAAAAATAATATCTTAAATACTTGATTTTCAGTGTTTTTTGTTTTAAATTTAAGTTCCTCCCTCAAGGATGTAAAATTACATTATAAAGATGAATTTAAGATATACTATTACAATAGTATTATTTTTATCCGTAATTCCTATAGGTTTCACCCAATGTTTATCGGATAATTTTAATACAAGCTACGGAAACTGGGAAGATTCTGGAACTTACAGAAATTCTACTTCTGGAAATGAAGGAGAAGGAGTGGGTTTTAACGCCACAAACGATTTTATTGTTACTAATACAGTTTTAACAAACCCAGAAAGCATTCAATTTCAATTGTCAAGATCTTCTTCCGCAGAAGAAAGAACCTTAAGCATTCAATATGCCGAATCGTTAGCTGGATCTTGGACTGAAGCAGGTAGCATTTCTGTTGATCAAACTACAGAATCTCATCAATTAAAATCTATTCCTCTCAATTTGATAGGCGAATTTCACATTCGAATTCTAATGTCTTATCGCAATGGAGGTTCTTATTATTTAGACGATGTTTCCATTATTTGTAGTGGTTCGAATGCTTCTGAATTACAAATTTTAGATGAGATTGGAAATCTTCAAAATTGTGGTTATCTATTAGATTTTGGTGCTATTTCGACAAATCAAACCTTTCAAAAAACGTTGACCATAAAAAATACTGGCGATGTAAATTTAGAAATTTCAAACATTACAACAACTGCAAGTTTTACCATTAGCGAACCACTAATTCCTGTTACAATTCTACCTAATGAAGAAATCTCCTTAACAATAATATTTAATCCCAATTCAACAGGTGAAATTAGTGGTGAATTACATATTATAAATTCTGATGCAAACGAAAGTGATTGTCTAATTTCACTTACTGGAAGCGGTTTTTTACCAGCTCCAGAAATAGATATAGAACGCAACACCGAAGCTACAATTCCTTCTGGATCAGAATCAAATATTGGCTATAACACCCTTTTTGCTTCGACTGTTGTAGGTGAAACATCTAATACTAAAACTTATTTTATTCATAATGAAGGTGAACTAGATTTAAATATTTATGATGTTAACGTTTCAAATCCTTCAGAATTTAATATCAGTTCAAATCCAAGCAACACAAGTATTCCAAGCCATACAAAAGTTGAATTTCAAATAACATTTACACCTTCAACTTCTGGAATAAGAACAGCAATTATAACTATTGAAAATAACGACAATAATGAAAACCCATACACTTTCGAAGTCCAAGGTACTGGAACATGTTCTACAACAACACTTCTGGCGCATCCGCAGAATGGCCCTCCAGGAACAACCGTTACAGTTACAGCATCTAATTTCGGAACAGAAACAACAGCAAATCTAAATGGGATTTCGGCCATTGTTAAACCTATTTCAGAGACTAAAATTGAAGTAATCGTTCCAGAACATGCGACCTCTGGAAACCTTACCATTATTAATAATTTAGGGTGTAGCAATACAACCAATTTCAATATTACTACGACTAAAACGACTAATTGTGAAGGGAATAACAGCAACACCTCAAACGATTTGTTTATTAGTGAAATTACCGATCATCCTAGTGGCTCACATTCTTATATTGAGATTTTTAACGGAACAGGATCATCAGTAGAATTAAAGGATTATAATATTGAAATTCATTACAATGGTACAACTATCCGAGCTTTACAACTTGATGACCTAACTTTAAACAACCAAGATGTATTTGTAATTGCATTTGGAGCCAATGATGCCGAAAACCCAAATTCATCTCATGGGTTTGACCAATTAAGTAATTTGGTAGGTATAAATAACAACGATAATGTTCGTTTATTTCATAATGGTACTTGGATAGATTTATGGGGACATATTTCTGGTGAGCCGTTTACAGAAACCGCAAAAGGGTATACTTATAGACGAAAAAACAATCTTACAAATTCTCCAAGTATAATTTGGAATTCAGACGAATGGAACATCTTTAATACTGTTGATTATACCGACATAGGTACTTTTGATTTTTCAAACGGAATAGCTCCTATAATTACAACTCAACCGGTAGACAATACTTTAGGTTGTAGCTTGTCTGCAGAACTTTCAATAACTGCTGAAGAAGGTTTTATTGGCCAGAAACAATTGCAATACCAATGGTTTTTTAATCTTCCTGAAAGCGACACTTGGGATGAAGTCGTGAATGATGAAAATCATGAAGGTGCTCAAACACCAACATTGAAAATTTTGAATACGGTACAGATAAACGGATTTCAATATTATTGCAGAATTCTAGAAGACTCGGAACTTTGCTATACAGCCACTAATAGTGTTAAAATATCAGTTGATGAAAGTATTTGGACAGGTACTGAATGGATAGCTGATAAAACACCTACAGAGAATTCATTTTCAATAATTAACAACAATTATAACACATTAATACACGGAAATATAACCACATGCGGATTATATATTCCTATAGAAAAAACCTTAACCATTGGTAGTGATACTCATGTAGAAGTGAAAAAAGAGTTACATATAGAGGGCGAATTACTTCTAAAAAATAAAAGCTCTTTTATACAAGGAGATAACTCCGAAATTATAAATACGGGAGTTATTACTATTGAAAAAGAAACAGCCATATTAAACGCTTGGTATGAATATACCTATTGGAGTTCTCCTGTTAAAAATGATATTTTTAGTAGCGTATTTAAAAACTCAAAGCGTTTGTATTGGTATAAAGCCTCAAATTTTGTCGATATTTATATGGAAGAAAACAATAATAATGCACAAGAATTAGGACAAGATGATGTTGATGACAATGCTAACGATTGGCAAGCTATTGGAGAGAATCAGACCATAAATGGCTCGGATAATTTACAAGCCGGTGTTGGATATGCTGCCACACATACTAATACAGACTTTACCGAAGGAAACACTTACTTATACACTTTTACTGGCGATTTTAATAACGGCACTATCTACACTCCCGTAGAAAGAAATGATGAATCTAATTTAGATAGCAATTGGAATTTGATTGGGAATCCCTACCCATCCGCAATAGATGTAAAAAGTTTTTTTGATGCTAATGTAAACGTATTAAACTCAGAAGGAACGTTGGAAGGTGTTATCTATTTATGGTCACACGACACGCCACCATCAGAAACGTATAATGGTAATGAACTTTTAAATTTTAGTCCGTCAGATTATGCCATAATAAATGGTTCAGGGTCTATTGCTGCACAAATAGGAGAAGGTACAAAACCAGATAATTTTATTCCCTCTTGCCAAGGCTTTTTTGTAAAATTTTCAGATAATTATATAGCTCCAAATGGGCATGTTATTTTCAATAACACTATGCGAGTTGCCAATAAAAACACTCAGTTTTTTAAACAACAGGAATCAAATAAGATATGGATAAACTTAACCTCAGATAATGGTGTATTTAGTCAAACTTTAGTAAGTTATATTTCTGGAGCAAAAGATGATTTTGATGGTAGTTATTTTGATGTTGAAACACACATTTCCAAAGATACTTCGGCTAAATTATATTCAATGATTCATGAATCTGACAAGAAACTAACCATTCAGGGAAAAGATTTAAACAGTATACATGAAGATGAAAAAATTACTTTAGGATTTTATTCTTCAATAGATATACCGACGATATACACATTGTCTTTAGATGATTTTAGAGGTGCTTTTTTACAGGAAAATGAATTGTATCTAGAAGATACTTTTCTGAATTTAGATCATAATTTAAAAGATTCTGATTATACATTTACCTCTGAACCTGGGGAACATAATAATCGCTTTTATTTAAAATTTAAATCTCGTTCTTTAACTGTTGAAGGCCATGAAAACACAACGAATTTAAGCATCATTCAACTGAATACTGATGAGTGGCTTTTTAAACTTAATTCTAATAAATTTAAAATGAAAACTATTTCAATTTACAACTATTTAGGACAACACTTATATAAGTTTAACACCACATCAAACCGCGAAATTTATAATTTAAAAACATTAAAATCTGGAACTTATATTGCTTCTGTTTCTAGTACAAATAATAATTTTCGTAAAAAATTTATTAAGAAATAAGTAAATACTATGCTTAAATACTATATTTCACAGCTAGAATCAAATTCCTACCAGCACCAGAAATCCCTGAAGAATAGGGTCTGTAACGTTGGTCTGTAATATTTTCTAAACTTGCCGTTAAAGTAAATTCCTTATTGAACTTATACTGCGTTCGTAAATTTAAAGTGTACCAAGATGGTGTATAAGGATCCCCATTTGCATCGGAAGCGTACATATAATCTTTGGTCTTTTCTGAAGGTGCCATATCTTTATAGGACATTTCGTCGTTATACATCGCGTAAGCATCAATTTTTAATCTGTTGTTGTGCCAAGTAAGATGTGTATTTCCAAAATTTGGAGCAGCATGTCTTAACGATGATTTCTCATCGTCTTGCAATTCATAACCACTTATAATATTGTATTGAGATGTTAGTTTTAAAGCATCCGTAAAATGTATCTGAATACCTGCTTCGAATCCATAAATATGAGCTTCTGCTGCATTCTGAATAGCTTGTACGCGACTTAATTCTCCATTGTAATCGATATATTCGTTTCCATTTATGTCAAAATCTCCACGCACCAAAGCATTATCTAATAGTGTATAATAAGTTGCTGCATCTATAATAACTTTATTTTCAATATTTACACGAACACTTAAATCTCCTGTGTAAGCATATTCAGGTTTAAGATCGTCATTTGGGACCACTACAGCTCCAGGTTCAGAATCGAAAACCTTACCAATATCATCAATATTTGGTGCTCTAAATGCAGTAGAAAAATTCAATTTCCACTGTATGATTTCTGCAGGATTCCAACTTATCCCTGCAGTTCCTGTTAGTGCTCCTGTATTAATTTCGGCTGTTTCAAAAGGAAGATTTAAAAACTCATTATTTTCCTTAAAATCGGCATTTGCAAACACATGATTGTAGCGCAAACCCGTTTGCAACACAAACTTTGAATTTGGTTTGTATTTGAAGTTGGCATATGCAGACATCGAAGACCAATCTGAACCATTTGGATATCTAGAAATCGCATCTATTATTTCATTCGTGTCAATATTTTCTTCCTCGCCATAAGAATGCACCTTATTAAACACATACTCTACACCGTAAAATAATTGTGTTTTTAAGCTGAGCTGTTTTTCGAAATCTATATTTGCAGAAATAGCATCTAAGTTTTCGTTTGTAGAGTTTCTAATCTCTGATTGATAATTTCTATCCACCCTACTTTCTTGAAAATTTTGGTAAGCCACATTAGCTTGAAACTTATCGTAAATCGCAGAATGACTACTTAATTTTGTGATTTGGAAATTAGACATAAACCATCGTTGTGGACCATAATACCATTCGGCAGAACGCAAATCATCTCCATTATATCGGATTAACCTATCGTATCTTGAGTAATCTGAAGTTGTAGAGTAATACAAACCTAAATCGTAACTTAAATTGTTCTTTGGTTGGAATTTTACCTTTTGCAATAAATTAATCTGATTATATCCTGTTGGCACTTGAATTTCAGGATTAGGATTTTCAACCATTTTATCTACTCCATTTTCTGTAACCACATATTCTGGACGTAAATAATCATCTGGGCCATGACTTCCCATTTTTAAATCATCGAAATCGGTATAACTCACACTACTAAAAAAGGCCCATTTTTTCAATCCGATATTAAAATCAAAATGTCCCGTTTTTTCATTATTCGCAGTTGCATAACGAGCAACGGCATTTGCATGAAACTCCTTATCGTCTTCAAAAGCCAATTCCGCTTTTTTTGTGTAAAAACTCATAACACCACCAATAGCATCGCTACCGTAAACTACAGAACCGGCGCCCAAAATAACTTCGGTGTTTTGAATTGTAAACGGATCGATAGAAATTACATTCTGAACATTTCCTTCTCGGAAAATAGCATTATTCATTCGAACTCCATCAACAGTTATTAATAATCTATTGGTAGACAATCCACGAATCATAGGACTTCCACCTCCTAATTGACTTTTTTGAATGTATACATTCCCTGTGTCTTCTAAAAGGTCTGCACTTGTTTGAGGATTATCGAAAGTAATTGCTTCAGCAGAAATGGAGACTATCTTTTGAGGAATATCGCGTTTATTTTGTTCAAATTTTGAAGCTGAAATAACGACCTCTTCTAGACCTTCTGTTAATGGTTCTAAATACACAATTAAGGAATTCTTTAATTTTGATTTTTCGATTGAAAAGTTTTCAAAAGCTAAATGTTTAAAGAAAATAGTTTCGTGATCTGAGAACTTTTGAAGTGAAATAATTCCACCTAAATTAGAAATCTCACTTAATGTTTTAGTTGCATTAAAAATAGCAACTCCAGAAATTGGCTCGTTATTATTACTATTAAAAATAGTAATGTTTTGGGCCTGTATAGAAATGGAGATTAAAAAAAAAACTCCGCATAGTAATTTTATATTCATAAAGACTTTTTGGTCGACAGTTAACTAAATACTTGGCTAAAAATGGCTAATGATTTAGGTTTTTTAAAATTCCCAAGATGCAATTCGTAATACAAAAGCAACATGTCTAGGAATGATTGTCTTTGTTTCGAATTCATTTTTAAAGAATTCAAATTATCAAAAAGCATGCCTAATGAAAGCTTTAAAAATTTTAAATTATCGTTTGTAATAGAATAGATACTTGTGGAGTACTTCTCGAATTGTCCCGTACTGAGGTTGAAATAGTTATAATGAATATTAGATATATCGGGGAAGAACCCTAGATATTTGGTTAGATGCAGTAAGAACACCAAATGAAAGTTTGCAGATTCAGAAGTTTCATCTAAAGTATTTAATCCACTCTCAATATATTCAAATAACTCTACATCCGATTCTTCTTCTTTTAAAACCATAGCCAATACTTCGGCTAAAAACATAACAATTGTACTTTTTAAAACCTGAGTATGTAAAGTCGCATACAGCACATTAATTTTCACATCTTTAAGCGTCTGTAATGATCGGTTTTGTTTAAAATCGGCATCGATCTGGATTTGAGATAACAATTGAAAATAAGCCACTTTAGCTTGACCTTTTCTGCTTTTAAAAACACCCCGTAACAAGAAACTTACAACTCCAAAATCTTTAGTATAACAACTTACAATTAGGTCGTTATCGCGATACTTAAGTTTAGATAATACGATGGCGCTTGAAGAGTAAAACATTAACGAATAATCATTAACTTAAGCACTTTGGTTTCAAATGTTTCTGTATCCGAAAGCATAATAATATATACTCCGGAACGTACTACATTATTGGCTAAATTTCTACCATTCCAAAAGGCAGTTCCGCCGTCAATTTCCAAATTATATCCGCTATAATTTAAGTTAACATTTGCTTGAGCTTCTGCAACCAAATTACCTGCGACATCTGTAATTTTAATATTTACATTTTCTGTAAGCCCTTTAATTTTTACCCGATCTTCTGTAATATTAAATGTAGGACGCACTGGGTTTGGATAAACATAGACATCTTCGTAAGTTTCTTTAGTTGATGAGCTTCCAGATTTAAAAACAACCAATCCACTTTCTGTAGCGATAAACACTTTACCATTAGAATTATCTATGCTTATATCTGTTATATTGTTAGAGGGTAAAGGGGAATTGTCTTTTGTAAAATGATAAATGGTTTCTTGACCGTCTGAAGAGAAATAGAAGATCCCAGAACCAATTGTTCCAATCCATTTGTTATTAGTACCATCTACTTCTATACTCGAAATATACTCATCTGCCAATAATTCTTTAGGAATACCATCGTCTAGAATAATAATTTCGCTGGCTTGCACACCGTTATCTGTAAAGAACGTAGATGTATTATAAAGCACACGTAAACCTCTAATGGTACCAATCCATAATTGATTACGATTATCTAACGCCACAGCAGACACAACAGTTGTTGGCATATTTTGAGACTCTTCACTCAAGCTTTTTATTTGTGAAGTCCCAGATTTATAATCGTATCCTATTAATCCGTTTTTGTAACCTCCTGTCCATACTACGCCTGAATTGTCTATTGCAATATCTGAAAAACCCCATTCGTCATTACCATCTGGATATAAACCTTCAAAACTATACGTGCGCCATTGATCAGTTTTTATATCATAAGATGTTAACGGACTTAAAACACGACCTGTTAAAGTCCACAATAAACCATCGTTATCGAAGGTAGAAGCGCTAACACGAATTTCTTTAGTTCCTGTAATCGGTTCTAAACCGCTATTTGTTTCATTAAACAACGTGGTAGCGACATCGGCATCGACTTCTAAAATTCCTTTTTGGAAAGAGCTAATATACACTTGATTAATCTTATTTGGATTAATACTTATTGCATTTAAATTTTGAGCTCCTAAAATACTATCAGTTGGGATATTAACCCATGTTGCACTTTTTAAATGACTAATTCCACGTGTCTCTAATGGATAAGAATTATAATCTACAGTGTAATCACCAAAAGTAACCCAAGCGTTATTATATCCTGCCTGTACAGAGAAAGGTATATTCATTAATGGTCCATCAGGAAGAATATCTTCAAAAACTGTTGTATTACTAATTGGAGTACTTAAAACACCCGAACTATCAGAGCCTACATAAAAATTATCAATAGTGGTAATGGCAGATGTAAAAGAAGTTTTAAAAGACGTATTCTGTCCAACTTGTGAGATTAACTTAAAATTACTATCGTATAAATACACATGGTTTGCACTAGTAATTACAAGTTCGGCATTAGCCGATTTTACATCTAATGGCAACTCTGGAAATTGCCTTAAACTTGAAGAAATACCCGAATTATCAACTTTAAAAACGGAGTTGGCTGTATTAAATGCATAAACGTTACTTCCTACTGCTTCTACAGCTATATAATTACCTTCTGCAATTTTAGTCCATTGGTTGTAATCTATTAAATTATTATTACTAAGTTCTCCACGTTTTAGACCTGTAAAATTACGACATGACGCAAAAATATAGCCATTGTAAATCGTAGTTTGTGTTACTATAGTTTGCACACCTGAATCTCCTATAAAATAAGTATCTCCAAATTCTAATCGGTTTAAATTATAAACAGAAATTCCATAATTTGTTGCTATATACAACAAACCTTCATACTCGTTAAAATGATTTATGCGTTTGCTTGTAGGCGGAATAGTAGATTTATCTAGAATACCAACAACACTTAAAACTTTAGAATCTTTTTCTAAAAAAATTTCAATTAAACCGTTTTCATAACCTATAATTAAAGCACCAAAATCAGAGCTATAATGAATGGTTGAAATAGTTTCGCCTGCAAGTCCTTGTATGGTAGAAAGTGTATTTATCTCTTGAGTCGAAAAATCATAAGTAAAAATAGCATTGTCTGAAGCTGCATAAATTTTACTCTCGCTAGCTGTTACATCCTTAATATTATAATACGAAAAATGTCCTTCCCAACTTTCGGAAAAATCCTGTGCCATTAAAATTAAAGGACAAAACAACAAGAAAAGGATTAGTATTCTTTTAAACATAGATGCTTTTTAATATTTCAAATATATTTATAAGTAACGAGTTTTATGGCAAAAAAATATATTAAAGAAAAAAAGCTTCCTAAACAGGAAGCTTTTAAAGTTTTAACCTTCAAAATCCATACCGTCTCCACCGCCATCTTCCGAATTGCGTTCTTGACGTTTCTTTTGTTGATTGAATCTGTATGTAAATGCTAAATTAAACGAACGCTGTCTAAACTGAAATTCACTATCACTAACATAAGTTTCTGTAGTGGAAAGTATTTGTCTTTTCATAGAATTAAACACATCGCTAATATTAAGGGTTATAGATGCATTTTTATTAAAAATTTCTTTACTGAATGCTAAACTACAATAGAACATACCATCTATTTCATTTTGAGCGTCTTCTTCTGGGCCACGGTACATTAATCGTGTTTGCCATTCAATTTCTGCAGGTAAAGTCACTGTATTATTCAATCTAATAAACCAACTTAAATTATCTGCATCAAGATTTATATCTTTATAATCTCCCCGAGTTATGGAATTAAAGAAATTAAAATTCGCATTCATATTCCACTTTTTCGTTGGTTTATATGTTGTTGTAAACTCAAACCCATAGCGATCGTTAGTTGCCAAGTTAATTGGAGATCGCTTAATTACTGGGATTTCTGTCCCTCCAACTATTACAGTTTCTCCTGTAGCTTCTGATATAAGAGTGAATACCTCTGTAGCATGTTGGTAATAAATTGAACTACTTAAAGTTATTTTTCCTAAATTATTTAAATACCCTAAATCTATTGCAGAAGAGTAACTTGGATTTAAATTAGGATTTCCTTGAAATAAATTTGTAGCACTACTTCGTGATGGGAAAGGATTAATATAACGAGATCTCGGGCGTCTAATTCGTCTGTTGTATCCTAACATTAGACTCTCATCTTCAGAAATCTCGTAACCTAAATTTACTGTTGGAAATAATCCTACATAATTCTTCTTTTCATAATCATCGCTTGTTAATTGGTCTATTATTATACCCGTAGCTTCCATACGCAACCCTAACAAATAAGAAAATTTATCTTTTATTTTATTTCCGTATTGAGTGTACACCGCATTAATTCGTTCTTTATAAATTAAGTTATTACTAACATCTGTATCTATAACAAACTCTCCATCTTCATTAAACGCTAAGGTATAATCGGTATCCAAGGTGTTAAAATTTCCTCGATAACCAAATTCAAACTGACCATCTTCCCCAATAGGTAACACATAATCTCCTTGTAACAACACTCGCTCTTGTTGCTCTAAAGTTCTAACTTTTTCTGAATCGAATCCGTTTTCTGTAATAATTGAATTTTCGTCTTCTGAAGTATCTTCGTATTGAAAATCGAATGTTAATTTATGCCCAGGTTTATCTGGAAATTGCTTGTCGAAATTTAAAGAATACTGTATCGTTTTATCGTCTTCGGTTTCAGGATCTAAACGCAAAGTTTGATTTAGAAGGTTTCCTGAACTATCTAATTCATAAATATTGTTTGTTGTGTTCGAGCTGTTATCATTGTTTTTATAAAAAACTGAACCTGTTAGCGAAGTGTTATCGTTAACATACCATTCTACTCCTAGATTAGTATTTATTCCTTTACTTATTCTATCAAAATCACGGTATTCATTTAAATACGTATCTGGAAGATCTTCAATGATATTGCCTTCATCATCAAATTCATTATTAAAATATTCTGTTTCCGTAACCGATTTTCCTGGCGATTCTCGATACGAATATCCAGTAGTATTGAAGAAATTGAAATTTCCTGTTCTATAATTTATATTTCCTGAAATCCCGGCCATAGCTGGATACCCTCCATTTGCAGTAATAGAACCATTAAGCCCTTGCAGCTTGCTTCGTTTTAATATAATATTTATAATTCCACCTGTTCCTTCTGCATCATATCGTGCTGAAGGCGATGTAATAACCTCTACACGCTCTATCGCATCTGCAGGTAATTGATTAAGGGCATCTGTAGAATTTAAACCCACTAATCCTGATGGTTTTCCATTAATTAGGATAGTAACATTATCGTTTCCTCTTAGCGCAACATTTCCTTCAACATCTACAGAAACTGAAGGTACATTATCTAGAACATCACTTATAGTACCTCCGCTAACGGTTAAATCTTGACCAACATTATAAATCTTTTTATCAAGTCTTATATCTACAGTTGTTTTTTCTGCAATAATTTCAACCTCATCTAAAGACTCGGTATCTAATTCCAAAATTACAGTTCCTAAATTGGTATCTTGGGTTAAGTTCTTTTTATGAATTGTTTGCTTTATAAACGAAATATATTCAAAAGACACATTGTAAACTCCAGCAGGCACAGTAATATTAAATTTACCATCTGTTCCTGTAATTCCTCCCGTTACAATACTATTATCCTTACTGTCTTTAAAGGCAACAGTAGCATACTCTAAAGGTTCTTTTGTATCCTTATCAATTACGCTACCTGTTATTTCAATATCCTTAGCAGACTGCGCTTGAATATTAAAACATGAAACCAAAAAAAGCAGACTAAAAACTACTCGTCTTATAAAATCCATTAATTATCGTTTTAATTAAATAAGACCGCAAGAAACGAATTTGGTTTAACCTGTTTTAGTTAAAAAATTGTTAAAACAAAAAACCTCTAACTTTCATACTGAATTAGAGGTTTTTATATTATAAAATATTTGTGATGTCTTGCGGCGGTCGACCAATTATGGCCTTATCTCCGTTAACAACTATTGGCCGCTCTATAAGCTTTGGATTTTCGATCATGATATCCATAATCGCTTCATCTGTTAGATTTTCATCTTTGTAATTATCCTTCCAAATCGCTTCATTTTTTCGAACTAAATCGATTGGCATAATATCTAACAAATCGATTATATGAGATAATTCGGCTTTTGTAGGAACCTCTTCTAAATATTTAATTATCGTAAAGGGTTTTCCTGAAGCTTCTAGAATATGAAGTGCTTCCCGCGATTTACTACATCTGTTATTGTGATAAATTGTAATCATAATTAGTGTGATTATAAGTTATTAGTATCTTCTGTTTTTTGGCCCATCATCATTAAATAAGCTTTTAAAAAGGCATCGATATTTCCGTCCATAACGGCATCTACATTTCCTGTTTCGTGAGCTGTTCTAACATCTTTTACCAATTTATAAGGATGCATAACATAGTTACGTATTTGACTTCCCCACTCAATTTTCATTTTACCTGCCTCAATATCTTCTCGTTGCGCTAATTGTTTTTGCAATTCTATTTCGTACAATTGAGATTTCAACATCTGAAGCGCTCTAGATCTATTATCGTGTTGTGATCGTGTTTCTGAACATGAAATTTGAATTCCTGTTGGCTTATGCGTAAGCTGAACTTTAGTTTCTACTTTGTTCACATTTTGTCCTCCAGCACCACTAGACCTTGCTGTGGTAATTTCGATATCTGCAGGATTTATATCAATTTCTATAGTATCATCTACCAGCGGATACACGTATACTGAAGCAAAACTGGTGTGACGTTTCGCATTGCTATCAAACGGAGAAATACGCACCAAACGATGTACTCCATTTTCACCTTTTAACCAGCCAAAAGCAAAATCGCCTTCTAATTCTAATGTCACCGTTTTTATTCCAGCAACATCTCCTGCTTGATAGTTAAGTTCTTTAACCTTAAACCCACTTTTTTCTGCATACATTAAATACATACGCATAAGCATATTTGCCCAATCGCAGCTTTCGGTACCACCTGCTCCTGCTGTAATTTGAAGCACAGCACTTAAACTATCTCCTTCTTCAGACAACATGTTTTTAAATTCGATGTCTTCTAAAAGAGCTTGTGCCTTTTCGTATTGTTCTGTGACGTCTTCTATGGATGCATCTCCTTCTTTATAGAATTCATACAAGACTTCTAAATCGCCCACAAGTGCTGTGGCGGTATTGAAATCTTGTACCCATTTCTTTTTAACACGAAGTGATTTCATAATCACTTCGGCAGCTTTAGAATTATTCCAAAAGTTAGGATCGAAGGTTTGCTCTTCTTCGTTTTGTATTTCTATTCGTTTGACATCTATGTCAAAGATATTGCCTTAGCGCAGTAAGGCGGTGTGAAAGATCTTTAATTTGATCTGATGTTATCATATTCTTTTAATTTTACTCAAAAGTACTACACTTTTTTTCAAAAAATAAATCTGAAGCCAGATTATTATTCATAAGTAACTTCTACAACTAGCTTCACTTCCTCTTCTCCATAAGCCATTAATATTTGCTTTAAAGGTGCACATTCGCTATAATCTCTTCCGTCTGCTACTTTTATATAATTATGATCTGTAAGTATATTATTTGTAGGGTCGAAACCAATCCAGCCTAAATTAGGAACAAAAACTTCAACCCAAGTATGCATTTTGGATTCTCCAACAAGACTATCTCCTTGATGCAGATATCCGGAAACACAACGTGCTGGGATTTTATTTTTACGTGAAATGGCGCAAAATAAATGTGTAAAATCCTTACTAACTCCCTGTTTTTTTTCAATAACTTCTTTTAAAAGTGTGTCAGGAGTCGTAACATCTGTTTTGTAACTAAAATATTTAGAAGCCCACTCATTCAAAGTTTTTAAATTATCTAAAATACTTTTTGACTTATCAAACATAAACAAATCTGAATATTTTTCTGTCAATGTAGTAAGTACAGTAGCGTTTAAAGAAGCTTCGTTATCAATTTTAAAAATAGCGTCGTCTATCGCGTTATAATCATCTTCAACTTTAAATTTAGGATCAATTTTAAGCGGTCCTTCTTCTTTTTTTACCAACTTAAAAACAGCTTCAAATTTAATAGACTCAAATGGCTTTTTACAATGAATTCTAGTCGTTTCAAAATTGTATCCGTTTATAGATTTTTCTATTGAAAAATCTTCAGAAATCTTAAACAGACTTGAAGTTAATTCTTGTGTCGCGTTATCTTCTGGAGTAACTAAATACTGCCAAAAAGCTTCAAAAACAGGGTTTTCATAGATGTTTTCGGCAGTATATTTTATTGTATAATTGAACATAATTTTAGAATAAATTAATTAACTCAAATTAAAACATTTTATGAATACAATTGTCTTTTTAATGATAAAAATATTCATCTTCAAGCATTTCACTTATTTCAACTAAGCTATCTAATGTGTGGGCAATAAATTCTTTTACATCGCCCTGAATATCTTCAACTGTCTTATATTTATATTCACTTCGCATTTTTCCGATTAAGAAAGTTGCTGTGTTTTTTTTATGAGCAATTAACGGATCCAGCATAGTAATATGCGTTTGTATCTCGTTTAAACAATACAAAACGGTACGTGGACTACAAGGATTTAGCATTAAAAATTCTAAAACTGTAACCTGAACTGGCGGTCTTCTGTACACTCTACGATTAATATCGAAAGAATCGACACACTTTAAAAGTGTTGTCCATTCAAAACTCTTTTTTAACTGCTTAGGCTTCCCTAAAGTTACCTGCTCGGCATCGTTATATTTAATTTGTAAAATACGCGTAACCTGTGTTGCACGTTCAATATTTACACCTAATTTAATAAGCGCATATACTTCGTCGTGTAACATTGTTCCACGAATTTTCCCTTTTAAAATTGTAGTTTGATGCATTACATGACTTGTAAAATCATGCAGACCACGAGTTACAAAATGCTCTTTTGAATAATTCATTACGGAATGATAAAACTTATTAATCGATTCGTAAAAATCATTCGAAATTAAATCCCTAGAACTATTTGCATTTTCGCGAGCATACGATATACACTTTAAAATAGAATAATGTTTCTCTGAATTTAAAGCGATATTAAAAAGCACTTCTTCTTCTACTAAAACCTCATCATCTTCATCTTCTTCTCCAACCATTTCGTAAATAGCACGAAGCACAAATTGACGGTCTCTAGATAATTTATTGGGCGCATCTAACGACGAAAAGTAATTTACATTTGTAAAACGTGCGGTATGTTCTGCACGCTCTATATATCGACCCATCCAAAATAAGTTATTGGCTATTCTTGCTAACATATATTATTTTTATTTTTTTAAAACCCAAGTATCTTTTGATCCTCCACCTTGAGAAGAATTCACTATTAAATTTCCTTTTTGTAATGCCACACGTGTTAATCCTCCTTTTAACACAAATTCTTTATCCTGGCCAAGCAAAGTAAATGTTCTTAAATCGACATGACGTTGCTCGAAAGATTGACAATCTTCAATATAAGTGGGATGAACTGAAAGTGACATTATAGGTTGCGCTATGTATTTTCTTGGATTTTCAAGAATGACTTTTTTAACGGCTTCGATTTCGGGTTTGGTTAATCTACTTCCTATAGAAATTCCATAACCTCCAGCTTCATCTACAGGTTTTACAACCAAATTATGAATATTTTCTAATACAAATTTTAGATCGACTGGTCTGCTACAATGGTAAGTATGTACATTATTTAATATAGGTTCTTCACCTAAATAAAATTTAATAATATCGGGCATATAGGTGTAAATCGCCTTATCGTCTGCAACTCCAGTTCCAGGTGCATTTACTAGCGTTACATTTCCTTTTTGGTAGGCTGCGAATAATCCTGGCACTCCAATAGCCGAATCTTTTCTAAACTCTAATGGATCAAGGAAAGTATCATCTATACGTCTATAAATAACATCAACTTTCTGAAGTCCGCTTATCGTTTTCATATAAACAAAATCATTTTCAACAACAAGATCTCTACCTTCTACCAATTCAATACCAATTGTTTTTGCTAAATAGGCATGCTCGTAATATGCAGAATTAAAAACACCTGGCGTAATAATAACGCATGTAGGAACATCGACACCTTTTGGTTTTACGGATTCCATAATTTCTAATAAATTTTCAGAATAATCGGAAACAGTCTGAAGATCATAATGATTAAAAACACCAAACGAAGAGCGCTTTAAAGCATTACGATTACCCATTACATAACTCACTCCAGAAGGACATCTTATATTATCTTCTAACACATAATATTTACCGTCGGAATGCTTTATTAAATCTGTTCCAGAGATATGGTTATAAATTCCTCCAACAGGATCCAAGCCATCCATTTGTCTTAAATAATTAGCAGAAGAACTAATTAATTCCATAGGAACTAAACCTGCTTTTATAATGTTTTTATCGTGATAAATATCCCAAATAAATGCATTTAAAGCCTTACAACGCTGCAGAACCCCACGCTCTAATGTTTTCCATTCGGCGGCATCTATAATTCTAGGAAATAAATCGAATGGAAATATTTTTTCCTGAGCTTTTTCATCGCTATATACCTGAAATGTAATACCTTGATTAAAAAAAGACGTTTTAGCTTTGTTGTTTACTGTAATAAATTCTTCAATAGTTTGACTATTATATAAGTCAAATAATTTCTTATACACTTCCCTTACATTTTCCTTTTTATCGAAAATCTCGTCAAAGAATTTTTCGTTAGTTTCATATGTAGAAAAGAGGTTCTTAAAATTGGTTGGTTCCATGCATTTTACGTTTTTCCTAAATTAATCATAATTTCTCAAGTATTCGGTGTAAAAAAAATATTAATTTCACTTTTTTAACCGATTTTCAATAAAAAAAACACCCCGTTAATATTAATATCATAATAATATTTCGTGTAAATAAATTCTGATTTTAAAAAAGATAATTAATTAGATTCACTTAACTTTCTCTCCTCAAATCATACTTTAAACACAAACACATGATTATTGATTTAAGAAGTGATACAGTAACAAAACCAACTAAAGAAATGCTAGACGCCATGATGTCTGCTCAAATTGGGGACGATGTATATAAGGAAGATGAAACTATAAATCTTTTAGAAAAACGCATTGCAAACATGTTTGGAAAATCTCACGCTATGTTTTTTCCTAGCGGAACAATGGCTAACCAAACAGCAATTAAATTACATACAAATCCGGGTGAACAGGTTATCTGCGATAAATATGCACATATATATAATTATGAAGGTGGAGGAGCTTCTTTTAATAGCGGAGTCTCTTGTAAATTAATCGATGGACATCAAGGAATGTTTACAGCCAAAGATGTTATAGAAGCCATAAATCCACCAGAATTTTATCATAGTCCGTTAACTTCTTTAGTTGAAGTTGAAAACACGACCAATAAAGGAGGTGGTGCTTGTTGGGAATTTAAGGAACTTGAAAAAATAAAATCCGTTTGTGAGGAACACAACTTAGGATATCATTTAGATGGAGCGCGTTTATGGAATGCCTTGGTCGCTAAAAATGAAACTTCACAACAATACGGAACAGTATTCGACACCATTTCAGTTTGTTTAAGTAAAGGCCTAGGTTGCCCAATAGGATCGGTATTAACTGGCGACAAGGAATTTATGTCTCGCGCTTTACGAATACGAAAAATGTTAGGTGGCGGGATGCGTCAAGGTGGATTTTTGGCAGCAGCAGGACTTTATGCTTTAGACCATAATATAACACGTTTAGCCGAAGATCATAAAAAAGCAAAAGTATTAGGCGAACATTTAAAAACGTTAAACGTTATAAAACACGTAGTGCCTACTGAAACAAACATTGTAATTTTTGAGTTAGAAAAAGATGTAAATAGCAATCAATTTATTTTAAAATTGAAAGAACAAAATATTTTAATTAGCGATATGGGGCAAGGAAAACTACGCCTAGTAACCCACCTTGATTACACTAACGATATGCATACTAAAGTTTTAGACACTTTAAAACATTTAAATTTCTAAAACCATAAAAAAAGCCTTCAAAAGTAAATTTTCGAAGGCTTTTTTAAAATATTTAAAATTAGAGATTATACCACTCCTTGAGCTAACATAGCATCTGCTACTTTAACAAAACCAGCAATATTTGCTCCTTTTACATAATCTACATAACCATCCTCCTCAGTACCATAAGTTACACAAGACTCATGAATATCATTCATAATTTGATGTAATTTAGCATCAACTTCTTCTCTAGTCCAATTTAAACGTAAAGAATTCTGACTCATTTCTAAACCAGAAGTCGCAACACCACCAGCATTAGAAGCTTTTCCTGGCGAAAACAATAATTTAGCATCCTGAATAATTGAAATAGCTTCTGGTGTAGTAGGCATATTTGCACCTTCGGCAACAGCAATTACATTATTTGCTATTAATAATTTAGCATCGTTTGCATCTAATTCATTTTGTGTAGCACAAGGCATTGCTATATCGCATTTTACAGACCACGGTCTTTCTCCTTCAACAAATTTTGCAGATGGGTAAGCCTTAACATATTCATTTATACGACCACGTTTTACATTTTTAAGCTCCATGATAAATGCTAACTTTTCAGCATTTATTCCGTCTGCATCGTAAATGTATCCTGAAGAATCTGAAAGCGTTACCACTTTTGCACCTAATTCCGTTGCTTTTTCACAAGCATATTGAGCCACATTACCTGAACCAGAAATAACTATAATTTTTCCTTCTAACGATTCGTTACGCGTATCTAACATATTTTTAGCAAAATAAACAGCGCCATAACCAGTCGCTTCAGGTCTAATTAATGACCCTCCGTATTCCATACCTTTACCTGTTAACACACCAGTAAACTCGTTACGAAGTCTTTTATATTGACCGAATAAATAACCTATTTCGCGACCTCCAACACCTATATCTCCAGCTGGAATATCTGTATTTGGACCTATATGACGCGCTAATTCTGACATAAATGATTGACAAAAACGCATCACTTCATTATCACTTTTACCTTTCGGATCGAAATCACTACCTCCTTTACCTCCGCCCATAGGCAAAGTTGTTAAAGAGTTTTTAAAAGTTTGTTCGAATCCTAAAAATTTTAAAATACTTAAGTTTACTGAAGGATGAAAACGCAATCCGCCTTTATAAGGACCAATAGCAGAATTAAACTCAATTCTAAAACCTCTATTTACCTGAGTATCTCCTTTATCATCAATCCACGGGACTCTAAATATTATGGTACGTTCTGGTTCGACCATACGCTCCAATAATTTTTTACCCTTATATTTTTGATTATTTTCAATAAACGGAATTACTGTTTCTGCAACTTCGTGTACTGCTTGAAGAAACTCTGGTTCATGACCATCTTTTTGTTTTACAAGCTCTAAAAAAGTATTTATTTGATTTTTCATTTTTTAAAAAATTATGATGCAGTTAAACATTCATGAGTTTTGAACAACAAATATACATTATCTTTAAAAATTACAGTCTTTTTTTGTAGTTTCACAATTAATTTGATGTTAAAAAAAACTTAATGCCGATTTTTTAAATTTTATTGGATTGGTATTAATCATTTTATATATTTGTTAATGCTATTAATCAACTAAATCTGCATCTATTTCATTTAGATCCAATGCTAAACAACCTAAAATTACTTTTATTAGTTATATTTTTAAGCCTATTCAATTCAGTCAATTCACAAACATTGACAGGTTATGAACTTGGAATACTAGTTGGACCCGTTCAAATGCGTTCTGATTTTGGTTTAAGAGGAGACAAGGCTACTAACCGTGGAAACATTGGATTTGGAGCTGGCTTAATGTTCGATATAAATCCTATGGATTGGGGATCTAGACGTGATTATGCTTACGACCATTTTAAACTTCGATTTGATCTTTCTTTTAACAAAACTAGCTTACAGCATTATGGTGAATATGTCGATCCTGACAACACCAGTGAAAATGCTAATAAATTAAGAGCACAACGTGGAGAAGCAAAAAATTCTAGTTTAGGTGTAGCTCTTGAATATTACCCCTTAAGTTTAAGAGGTTTCTTTTACAACTTTTTCGATTTTACTCCATACCTAATTCTTGGTGTACAATATACCTATGCAAAACCAGGATCAAATATCACTAATGAAGATCAATTATATGGACCATGGGCAAATAAAGGTTCTATAAATACAGAATCATTTTATACTATGGCTTTGAATACTGGAATTGGAGTACGATATAAAGTAAGTGAATATTCTGATTTCTTATTCGAAACTAAGTTTCAGTTTTTTAATAGTGATTGGGTAGATGGTTTAAACCATCCATTAGATTATAATGAAAACAACGATGCTTTAATCTGGTTCACTTTTGGTTATGTGTACTATCTAAACTAATAAATTTCATCTTCTTTATATTGATTTTTTTTAATATATAAAGTCTAATTTTATCTTCGAATATCAAACTGCAATATGTACCTTTATTCTAGAAAAATAAAGCACTATTATGCACCCTAAATTACACCAAATTCTCGTTCTGTTTTGCCTTTTCATTTTAGCTTCATGTACAGAAGAAAAAGCTATAACATTTTCAGAAGAATCTTTTTCAACTCCTACCAATAATATTGTAGACATTAATATTCCTAAGGCTGAAGGTGAGAGTGATATTGCTAAACAAATAAACGTAACACTAGAACAGCGTATTGCTGCAGCACTTCAGTTTAATCAAGAAGATAATACAATAAATGCTCTTGAAGACAATATAAATAACTTCAATTCTGAATACACTGACTTTAAAAGTCAATTTCCTGAAAGTGCACAAGAATGGGAAGCTCAAATAGATGGAGAGGTTATGTTTCAATCGCCAGAGATTATTAGCATCTCATTAACTTGTTACACGAATACCGGTGGTGCTCACGGTATTTTAGTTATTAGCTTCTTAAATTTTGACGCACAAACTGGTGCTTTAATTGATAACAGTCAATTATTTAAAAACATCACTGAGTTTACCCAAGTAGCAACCCCATACTTTAACGACGAGATTGCGGAGAAAAAAGACATGTATCTAGATCCCGAAAAATTTGTTTTACCTCAAAACATAGGCTACAGCGCAGACGGGTTGATTCTATTGTATAACACTTACGAAATTGCACCCTACGCTGCGGGAATAACAGAATTTGTTATCCCATTTAGCGTGGTTAATTCTTATCTAAAGTTTAACGGTTTTTAGTAACGACATTACAATTCCTAAATGAATACCTTCATGAAATAAAGCAAAATCTAAGGCGTCGTCTACATTATGCAATGTAGTTCCAGTCGTTTCGGGCGTATATTCTTGAAAATTTAGAAATGCATTTTCGTTATAGTCTGTTTTTGTTTTTTGAATAGTTTCTGAAAGCATTTTTGCGATAACATCAACATCATCTTGTGTTACATTCCCTTCTGGCTTGGAACCTTTTCTATAAGCATTTATAAATTCATCTGAAACCAACATTGGCAAACCAGATAATTTATAAATCAGAACTTGTTCTGTAGCCACAATATGGCCAATATTCCAAATAATATTATTATTAAATCCTTTTGGGATTTTGTTTAAATCTTCAAGACTTAACTGTTCTAAATATGATTTAAAAAAACCTCTAGTTTTTTCAAATACAGAAAAAGTAAAATTCATTGTATTCAATTTTTGAATAAATATAAGTCAAACTCATTAAAATGCTTTTATTTTGCATCAAAATCTGATCATTATGAAAAAAATATACTACTTAAAAACTTGTAACACGTGTATGCGCATCATTAAAGAATTAGATCTGCCTAAGGATGTAAGCTTTCAAGATATTAAAGAATCACCAATTACAGTGGCTCAACTTGAAGAGATGTATGAATTATCGAAAAGTTATGAAGCACTCTTTAGCAAACGAGCTAAATTGTATAAAGAAATGGATTTAAAAAATCAGACTTTAGAAGAAACCGATTACAAAAACTACATTTTAGAACATTACACCTTTTTAAGCCGACCTGTATTAGTTTACGACAATCAAATATTTATCGGAAACAGTAAAAAATCGGTAGCTGCTGCCAAACATGCTATACATGAATAAACGCACATTAGCATTAGTTTTACTCTTTTTAGTTCAAGTATTTTATGGCTTAAATTACGGTTTCGCCAACGATGTTATAGACGGCGGTTACATCAAGCCTGCTGGATTTATTTTACTACGCCTATTAGGAGCAACAACGCTTTTCTGGATTATAGGAATATTTATTCCTAAAGAAAAAATACAGAAACAAGATTACTTAACGTTTATAGCAGCTGCATTTTTTGGAATGTTCCTTAATATGCTCTCATTTTTTAAAGGCCTAGAATTTACAACCCCTATCCATGCCTCCGTAATATCTACAATTACTCCCATTGTTGTACTTGTATTGTCCTCAATTTATTTAAAAGAAAAGATTACTTCTCTAAAAATTCTTGGAATCATTTTAGGATTTTCCGGAGCTATAATTCTGAGTATTTACGGAAAAGCAATACATTCCGGCGATAACATCGTACTAGGGAATTCTTTGATTATTCTTAATGCTACCGCTTTTAGTATCTACCTTATAATAGCGAAAAAACTAACGGCTAAATATCATCCGCTAACGATTATAAAATGGTTGTTTCTTTTAGGTTTAATAATGACAACGCCTTTTGGTATTCAAGAATTCCGAGAAGTGCAATGGCATACATTTTCATCTTACAATATATTTTCAGCATTTTTTGTTGTTGTTTTTGCAACTTTTGGAACTTACTTATTAAATGTAATTGCCCTAAAGCAAGTAAAAGCCTCTACAGCTAGTATTTTTGTTTATCTCCAACCAATGGTAGCCGCAATTTTCGCTTTAATTATTGGCAGCGACACTATTAATAGCGTCAAAATAATAGCTGCCATTTTAATTTTTGCTGGCGTATATTTAGTTACAAAACCATCTAAATAAGTTATTTATTTAGAGGTTTTGGTATCTTATTCATAACTCTAGTATCTGCCTTGGTTAGCCATTTAAAATCTTTTGTTTTCGGGAATACTTCAGCCATTTTCATTAATTCGCCTGGAAGCGCTGTTAATTTCCGTTCTTTTAAATTTATCCAGCCTCCTAACATTTCACAATGCGCAATATTTTCACCTTTTTGATTATAAAAATTATGTTCAAATTTAAAAAATTTACCGTCCTCACTTATTCCAGACACTTCTAATCCCACTGTTATTGGCTGTCCTAAAAACGCTTCTTTAAAATAATACATATGCTCGTAAAACACCACTGGACCTATATTGTACTGCGCCATGTCTTTAGCCGAAAATCCGTTTTCTAGCAAAAATGCCATCCGCGTATGACTCATAAAATTAGTATAAGCAGAATTAGCTAAATGGCGATTTGCATCGATATCACTCCATCGTATTTCAAATTGTTTTGTATACATATCTATAATTATTAATTTCCATAAAAATAAAAAATTATACTGTGCACGCATACTAATTTTAGAATTTTCTAAACGCTTAAGTTTAATTACCTTTGCACAACTTTTAATTATAGTTTATGATATATTCAATGACGGGTTACGGTAAATCTGTATTACAATTACCAACCAAAAAAATTTCTATAGAAATAAAATCACTGAACAGTAAAAACCTAGATTTGAATACGCGAATGCCTTCTTTTTACAGAGAGAAGGAATTGAATTTACGTAAACTTATTGCTGATAAACTAGAACGCGGAAAGATTGATTTTTCCATTTTTGTTGAAGTTACAGGTGAAGAGACTTCTACTCAAATTAACAAACCTGTTGTAAAAGAATATTTAAAACAATTGAAAGAAATTGTTGATGGCGATGCTACCGAACTTCTTAAAATGGCAGTTCGTTTCCCGGATGCATTAAGCACAGAACGCCAAGATATTGACGAAGATGAATGGGACAATATCTTAAATGAAATCCATTTGGCATTAAAACATATTAGCGAATACAGACTAGATGAAGGTAAAGTTCTAGAAGCTGATTTTAAAAATAGAATCGCAACTATTGAAAACCTTTTAGAGGAAGTAATCACTATAGACCCTGAGCGTATTGAAGCTGTTAGAGAGCGTTTACGTAAAGGTATAGAAGATTTAAAAGAGAAAGTAGACGAAAACAGATTCGAGCAAGAATTGGTGTATTATATTGAAAAATATGACATCACTGAAGAAAAAGTACGTTTAAAAAACCATTTAGACTATTTTATGACGTCTTTAAATTCTGAAGATTCAAACGGAAAAAAATTAGGATTTATCGGTCAGGAACTTGGTCGTGAAATAAACACAATTGGTTCTAAAAGTAATTATGCACCTATGCAAAAATTAGTTGTGCAAATGAAAGACGAACTAGAAAAAATAAAAGAACAACTTTTAAACGTTTTATAACATGCCCAAAGGGAAACTTATCGTTTTTTCTGCCCCATCAGGTTCTGGAAAAACAACTATAGTAAGACATTTACTTGGTCTTGAAGATTTAAATTTAGAATTTTCAATTTCAGCAACATCACGCGAAAAACGTGGTACAGAAGTAGATGCCAAAGATTATTATTTTTTATCGCTTGAAGATTTTAAAACTAATATTAAAACTGATGCCTTTTTAGAATGGGAAGAAGTCTATCGCGATAATTTTTATGGTACATTAAAAAGTGAAGTTGAGCGCATTTGGGCACAAGGAAAACACGTGATTTTTGATATTGACGTATCTGGAGGTCTACGTATAAAACGAAAATTCCCTAAAGAGACACTTTCAATTTTTGTAAAACCACCAAGTATAGACGAATTAAAAATCCGTTTAAAAAAGCGTAAAACAGAATCTGAAGACAAAATAAACATGCGAGTTGCAAAAGCATCAGCCGAATTAGCTACAGCTCCGCTCTTTGATTGTATTATAGAAAACGACACTTTAGAACACGCACTCGCAGAGGCAGAAAAAGTAGTTTCAGAATTTATAAACAAAGCTTAACATTTCATGAAAATCGGACTCTACTTTGGCACCTTTAATCCCATTCACGTTGGGCATTTAATCATAGCAAATCACATGGCTGAATATAGCGATTTAGATCAGATTTGGTTGGTGGTTACGCCTCATAATCCGTTTAAAAAGAAAAATACACTTTTAGATAATCATCACAGATTAGAAATGGTGTATCAGGCTACAAAAGATTATGAAAAATTAACTGCCAGCGACATCGAGTTTAAATTGCCGCAACCTAGTTATACGATTAATACGCTTACCTACCTCTTGGAAAAACATCCAAATCATGAGTTTTCACTTATTATGGGTGAAGACAATTTAAAAGGATTTCATAAGTGGAAAAATAATGATGTCATTTTAGAAAATCATAATATTTATGTGTATCCTAGAATTTCTGAAGGTAAAACAGAAACTCAACTTAAAAATCATCCTAAGATTCATCGAGTTGATGCTCCTATCATGGAAATCTCTTCAACCTTTATAAGACAGGCGGTTTACGATGGTAAAAGCTGCAAACCACTACTTCCTGAACATGTATGGACATACATAGACGAAATGAATTTTTACAGATAAGAAAAAGGGCAATTCAATTAGGATTGCCCTTTTTCTTATCTGCTATTTTATCTTTTAACCTAAAGTAAAAACACGTAACGCTTCTCCAGGATAACATCTGTTACTCGTAAATTGTTGTATTCTGATAAGAATTAGAAGTTCTTTATAAAAGGGCAATTCATAATGATTTCTGAAATATTTTAAATAACGACACCAAAAGCAGTTATAATAAGTATTACAAGTACGCTTTTACAACAAAGTTGTTGCTCGTTTTCCGCAAATAAAATATCTTGCATACAATTGTTTTTAGAGAGTAAATCCAATTTTAGAATATAAATTAAATATAAGATGAATAAAAAAGTATTTGTTTCTGGGTGTTTTGACATGCTACATAGTGGCCATATTGCATTTTTTAAAGAAGCCTCTATGTATGGTGACTTATATGTTGGGATCGGTTCTGACGCAACTATTTCAGAATTGAAAGGGCGCCAAACCATTAATTCGGAACAAGAAAGACTTTATATGATAAATGCTATTAGGTACGTAAAAAAAGCTTTTGTAAATACGGGCTCTGGAATCTTAGATTTCAAAGAAGATTTAGAAACATTAAAACCTGATTTTTTTGTAGTAAATGAAGATGGTTTTTCTCCTAAAAAAGAAGAATTATGTAACGCTCTTAACATCGAACTAAAAAACCTAAAACGAATTCCAGACGAAGGACTTCCTGAGCGCTCAACAACAGCCATACGATCTGCAGGAAATTGTTCTTTACCTTATCGAATCGATTTAGCAGGTACTTGGATTGACCAACCTTACGTTTCTAAATTTCATCCAGGATGGGCTATTACATTATCTATTGAGCCTATTATAGAATATAACGAACGTTGCGGTATGTCTACCTCTACTAGGAATGCTGCAAAACAAATTTGGCCTTATTATTTACCTTTAGAAAAGCCAGAAAAACTAGCTGAAATACTTTTTAAATTTGAAAATACACCGGGTTCAACTCTAATTTCTGGCGCACAAGATGCCATTGGTATTTGCATGCCAGGTCTCGTAAGACACTATTACGACAAAGCGTATTGGCCTACAAAATTCGAATCTATTGATGACGAATCTACGTTAACCTGGCTAGAAGAGCATATTTACATGGTTATGCTTTGGCCAAGAGAACCTGGCTTAGATCTTTTAGGTGAAACGTATATTAATGAAGACAATGTAAAAGAATTATCCGAAGCGTCTGAAATGGTTTGGGACGCTATAAAGGCTAAAGATTTAGACACCTTTGCTACTGGATTTTTAAATTCATTTAAAGCACAAGTAAAAATGTTTCCTGCAATGGTTAACGATAGAATTAATAAAGAAATCGATAAACATAAAGATCACGCTATGGCATGGAAGCTTGCTGGAGCTGGTGGAGGAGGCTATTTAATTCTAGTTTCAGAGGAACCAATTGAAGACGCTATGCGCATTAATATTAGAAGAAAAGAAGTGCTTTAGCACACCATTTCATAGCCTTTTTAATTATTAAAATCTCTATCAGGCATATCCTAAAACCATAGTAACTACTTGATAGAGATATATTTTAATCTTAGCAATTAGATAACTCTAATAATTATGCCAGAATTGTATAAACAATCACAATCTAATGTTAAAAAATTAATAATCAACAAATTACAAAGTCTATAGATTAAATATGATACACCTTTCAAAAACTTAAATTTACATGAGGATTATAAAGACTCACTAAAACTGATTGATTTTATTTTATTTGTTATAATTTTGTTTCATTGGGCAATGAGGTCTGCCTTAAACCGTTCGCAAAGAACTGATGACTTCTACTTTTTACAGGCTTATTTATGCCTAAGTAGAATCGTTTATATTAGGTAATTATGAAATTTGAAAATCTTAAAAAACAATTAACCTCTTTCGAACAAATCCCCTCTTTATATTATCTTCTTAAATGGTTTGTAATCTGTGCTTTTATAGGGCTCGTAACAGGAAGTATTTCTGCTTTTTTCTTAAAAAGTCTAGAATGGGCGACAAATTATAGAGAGTCAAATTATTGGATAATCGCCTTATTACCTATTGGAGGATTCATTATAGGAATCACCTATCACCTGTTTGGAGACAGTGTCGTTAAAGGAAACAATTTACTTTTAGAAGAATTTCATTCACCTAAAAAAATAATTCCGTTTAAAATGGCACCATTGGTATTATTCGGCACTGTGGTTACTCATTTATTTGGTGGGTCTGCAGGTCGTGAAGGTACTGCTGTACAAATTGGAGGTGCTGTTGCAGACCAATTCACTAAAATATTCAAACTCTCGGATCGCGATCGGAAAATTGTAATAATTGCTGGTATAAGTGCTGGTTTTGCATCGGTTTTTGGTACACCTTTGGCCGGAGGAATTTTTGCTTTAGAGGTACTGATTTTAGGTCGTATTCGTTTAGACGCGATTGTTCCTAGTTTTTTAGCCGCTGTGTTAGCCAACTATTTTTGTGAGATTTGGAATGTTGGACATACACATTACCACATTGATACTGTTGCCGAAATGAATCCTATTAATCTACTTTGGGCCATGTTGGCAGGAATAATTTTTGGGCTAGTAGCCATGTTGTTTTCTAAATCAACACACTTTTGGACAAATCAATTTAAAAAACTTATAAAATATCCGCCATTACGTCCGTGTATTGGTGGCCTAATTTTAGCCATCACTATATATAGTATTGGCACTACAAAATATATTGGATTAGGTATTCCTACAATAGTTGAATCGTTTAGCTCTAACATGAATTCTTACGATTTTTTAGCAAAACTACTCTTCACATCCTTCACTCTTGGAGCTGGATTTAAAGGCGGGGAAGTAACACCTCTATTTTATATAGGAGCAACTTTAGGGAATGTTTTAATTTGGTTTATTCCGCTTCCAATGGGCTTACTCGCAGGTATGGGATTTGTCGCTGTTTTTGCCGGAGCCACCAATACACCAATTGCTTGCACAGTTATGGGAATTGAGTTATTCGGAATTGAAGCAGGCGTTTTTATAGCCATTGCATGTAGCGTTTCCTATTTATTTTCTGGGCATACTGGTGTGTATACTTCACAAATTATTGGAAGTCCGAAAAACAATAGTGTGTTTAGAGAAAAAGGACTTACCTTATCTGAAATTGACGCTAAAAGACATCATAAATGAAAACGTTAACCACAGTAAGAATTTATTTTGAATACGGTAAAAAACGTAAAGATGTCCCCTTTTGGAAAACACTTCACGAATCTGATTTTTCTACACTAATTTTAAAGAAAGCTAAAGCTTCAAACTTAAATCAGGTGTTACAATTTAATGTCTCAAAAGGGTATTTTAATAATGAAAAAATAAACTGGGGACTTGGTGATGTTCAACATTTTAAACACCCCCAAATAATTGAAATCACAGATTCATTAGAGAACATTGAAACTTTTCTAGAACAAGAAAAAATCTTTTTCGAAGACACTTCAATTTATATAATTAAAAATGAAATTTTACTAAAATCTTAAGCTATTGTTATATATTACACTTTAAAATATGCTTTATTAATATTTCATTAACCCAAAAAAACTACTTTTTTACGTACTTTTGAATCTTATAATCTTAATGTTTTTATGAGTAAAGAATTAAAATATGCTGTATTTGGTGCTGGTAGCTGGGCTACTGCCATTGTAAAAATGCTTTGCGAAAATCTGGATGAAGTGGGTTGGTACATGCGTAGTGTTTATACAAAAGAACATTTACTAAAAGAACAGCACAATCCTAATTATTTAAGTTCTGTAGAATTTAAAACAGACGAACTTATTTTAAGTAACGATATAGATGAAATAGCCAATTATGCAGATGTCTTAATTTTTGCAATTCCTTCTGCTTTTATGCAAAGTGAATTAGAAAAATTAACGATAGACATTTCTAATAAAACGGTAGTTTCTGCAGTAAAAGGTATTATACCTGAATCTGGATTATTGGTAGGACAACATTTTCATAATGTATTTAATATTCCATTTAATAATATTGCTGTAATCGCTGGCCCATGTCATGCCGAAGAGGTTGCATTAGAACGTTTGTCATACTTAACCATTTCTTGTGCCGATTCTAAAAAAGCGAAAGCTATTGCAAAAAACCTATCAAGTAATTATATAAAAACAAAAATTAGCGACGATGTTATCGGGACAGAATACGCCGTAATGCTAAAGAACATTTATGCTATTGCTGCAGGGATTGCACACGGTTTAGGGTACGGAGATAACTTCCAGAGTGTACTAATGAGTAACGCTATTCGCGAAATGAAACGCTTTATTAAAAAGATGCACAAAATGAAACGTAATATTAATAATTCGGCATATTTAGGCGATTTATTAGTTACTGGATATTCTTTGTTTTCCAGAAATAGAATGTTTGGAAATATGATTGGGAAAGGCTATACCGTAAAATCTGCACAAATGGAAATGAGCATGGTTGCTGAAGGATATTATGCCACAAAAAGTGCACATTTATTAAACGACAAAAACGATAGAAAAACTAAACTTCCTATAATTGATGCCGTTTACGAAATTTTATATGAAGGGAAAGACCCTAAGAAAACATTCACAAAACTAACCGAAAAACTAGATTAAATCGGGGCTATTATTTCACTAAAACACCCTGAACTCCCATAGTAGGAATAAGCTGAAAAGCCTTTTCGTTTATCGTGTTTTCTTTAAATACGAATGTTTTATCGAACATTTTGTTACCTTCAAAAAAAGAGATTTCAAAAGTGTTTGTTAATGCCAAAACATCTTCTTGAAGGTATTCAATTTTCGCGAAACTTCTAGCAGGAAGTGTGTCTAGTTTATGACGCATTACTGCTGTTTTCTTGTCTTTAGATAGGCCTTTAGTGACGATTAAAACCATCTCTAAATCTACATCTTTATCATTTATAATATAGGCCGTCCACTCGTCTACCCTAAAGGCTTCATTAAATACTTTTACAGCAGCAACATATACACCATCTACTTTTGGAATTTCAATATCTTTCTTCATGAAATTATATAGTAGACTTAAATTGTTCTAAGAAACGCACATCATTTTCACTTAACAAACGAATATCATTTATTTGGTGCAATAACATAGCGATACGATCTATTCCTACTCCAAAAGCAAAACCAGAATACACTTTAGAATCAATATTACAATTTTCCAAAACATTAGGATCTACCATACCACAACCACCAATTTCTAACCAACCGGTTCCTTTAGTAATTTTGTAATCAGATTCTGTTTCTAATCCCCAATACACATCAATTTCCGCGCTTGGTTCTGTAAATGGGAAATAAGACGGACGTAAACGAATTTTAGATTTTCCGAACATTTCAGTAGTGAAATACTGAAGCGTTTGCTTTAAGTCTGCAAAGCTTACATCTTTATCTATATATAATCCTTCAACTTGGTGAAAGAAACAGTGAGAACGTGCCGATATCGCTTCATTTCTATACACACGACCTGGAGAAATGGTACGAATTGGAGGTGCATTATTTTCCATATAACGCACTTGTACAGAACTTGTATGTGTTCTTAACAAGACATCTGGATCTGTTTGAATAAAAAACGTATCCTGCATATCTCTTGCCGGATGATATTCTGGTAAATTTAAGGCTGTAAAATTATGCCAATCATCTTCAATTTCTGGGCCTTCACTAACGTTAAAGCCTATCGTTGAAAAAATATCTATAATTTGATTTTTTACAATTGAAATCGGATGACGTGCTCCAATAGAAATCGGTTCACCGGGTTTAGATAAATCACCATAAACGCCTTTCGACTCCTCATTACCTTCAAATTCAGCTTTTAAAGCATCTACCCGTTCTTGAGTAATATTTTTAAGCTCATTAATTACTTGACCAAATTCCTTCTTTTGATCGTGAGCTACGTTCTTAAATTCAGCAAAATAATCGTTTAACAATCCTTTTTTACCTAAATATTTAATACGGAAAGCTTCAACTTCGTCTTTAGACTGTGCTTTAAACGCTTCTGCTTCAGCAATAAGTTCTTTTATTTTATCAATCATGATATTCCTTCAAAAATGAATGCAAATTTAATAATTCTTACTTTATATATTCGGTTTCCATGAAATAGTTTACAATAGCTTCTTTCATTAAAATACTTTGCTCACCAGCTTTTAAAGTTGGTAGTTGTTCTTTCATGGTATAATGCGGCCAACCATCTTCGTCTACAAAATCAAACTCATAATACCCATAAGGCATCAATAACTTACAGATTGCGATATGCATTAAATCTAATTTCTGGTCCTTTTTAAAAGTACGATCCAACTGTCCTAATTCCTGAAAGCCAATTAAATAAATAATAGCATCTAGATCTAACGTATCGCCATCGGCAAATTGATTCGATAATTTAGTAACGACGTCTTTCCATCGCGTTTTTAATTCTTCGTCTCTTGACATATAATTTTTATTACGCTTAAACTGCGTGCTGCAAAGTTAAAAAATAGCATCTCATATCTCGTAAACATCTCATAAAATATGACAGATTCATTTTAAATATTATATTTGAAAAAACAACCAATTCAATATGAATTTATTAGACATCATTCTTGCTGTATTACTACTTTTTGGTTTAGTTCGAGGATTTATGAATGGTCTTTTTGTTGAAATAGCCTCTTTACTTGCTTTAATTCTTGGTATTTTTGGTGCGATTCACTTTAGTGCTTATACTGCTTCACTTTTTGAAGATAAAGTAGATTGGGATGAAAACTACGTAACCATAGTGGCATTTGCCATAACATTCGTGGTCATTGTACTCGTAATTGGTTTGGCAGGAAAAGCCCTTACAAAACTAGCAAATTTTGCTTTTTTAGGTATTGTAAATAAAATTTTAGGTGGTGTTTTTGGAATGCTTAAAGTTGGTTTAATTGCAAGTATTGCTTTAAACATCTTTGGAAATTTAAATGACACTATACCTTTTATGGATAAAAAAGATATTGACGAATCTATACTTTACGAACCTGTAATGTCAATATCTACAAAACTATACCCTGCAATTAAAGAGAAAGTTGAAGAGAAAAAAGAAGATTTTTTACCTACAGACTAATAACAGTCTAATTTAAGTTGCCCTTTGTTTTTATATACACTTAACGGATATTCTAGATATCGCTCACAAATAGATTCTAAGACTATTAAAACGTCTTTTTGCATCGCTATAGAACCACAAATCATAATCACACCTTTTTGCTTTAAAACGTGAGCTACATGTTCTGCATCGCGCTCTAAAAGATGTTGTACATAAACCTTTTTTTCGTCTTGCTGAGAATATCCAATTTCTAGTTTTTGAAGTCTCTTAGTTTCTAAACTTTCATCTATAATAGATTTATAAATATCGAAAGACGATTCTTGCCTTCCGCCCCAATATAAGTGCATATTCTGACTAGAAGTATTTTGATTTATCATCCCTAAGAATGGCGCAATTCCTGTGCCGTTAGCGATCATTAATACATGCTTAGTGCGTTTAGACAATCGGAATTCTTTATTCTTGATTAAACGTGCTTTTATAACATTGTTTGGATTTAATTCATTTAAATAATTAGAACACAATCCTAATTCCTGACGTTTAACACTTAGAAAAATGGAATCGTTTACTTTTCCAACAGAATATAAACGCTCGATGCTATTTGCTTCGGGTTGTATAGCCAATAAATCGCCAGACTTAAATCGAGATAGCCCTAATTTAGATTTAAATGCAATGGTAAATGTATCGTCCGGATTCTCGTTTGCAATAGATTTTATAACGACTGTAAAAGTTCGTTTTCGTTTTTTATTTTGTAGCACATCATCTCCAGCTAACTGAATTTGTAATCCTACTTTTTTCGACCAAGAATTAATCCACTGTGTATAGGCCTCAAAAGATTTATTATGGATCGTGAATGGCATTAAAAGCTGAACCGCATTCGGGTCTGTTTGAAGCAATTCGTCCACATCGAAAGCATATTTACAGAAATCTGAATATGCTAAAGATCCAAACCCAACTACAGAAAAACTATAGGCATGCTCTGATACTGTATTTTTAAAAGTATCGAAAAACTTATTTGCATTTTCGGGTGCTTCACCTTGGCCATAAGTGGCTGTAATAACAACCAAATGTTCACAATTTTTATAGGTTGAAAATGAATTCAGTTCAGCAATAAAACTAGATTCACCTAATTTCAATAATTGCTTGTGCAACATATTTGCGTATTGCAACGTACTACCATTTTCAGAACCGATTAAAATGATATATTTCGCATTGTCTTTTTTAAATTTATTTTTGAGTTTTGCCTTACGACGTTTTAAGGTCATTGCAAATCCAGAATACACAAAAAACAAAATATTAAGACAGGCTATCGCTAAAATTAGAGACCAAATAATACTCCCTTGCCCCGTATGTAAATTAATACTTAATCGTGATGCAATAGCAATGAATGGATATTTGGATTCGCTTAAAATATCTCCAGTATATTGATTAACTAAAACTTCACGATCTTTTAATTGAAGTGTATAATAATCTTCTACATCATCAGAAAAGGGAAATTCTACACTTCTAACTTCAGATAATTTTGTATCTCTAAAAATAGGTTGATCTTTTATATCTCGTTTTGGAGCCTCAACAATTTCATCATAATTCACATTTTGAGTGAGTGTTTCCTTCGGCAGTAAATCGAAGCGATATAAAGACAAATATACACCTGTAAGCGTAAGAATAATAATAGGAATTAAAGACAACCGTCCTAATACAACATGATAATATTGCGCAAAATTCTCGTTTACAATTGTATTAAAAAACCGTTTAAAACCGCGTTGTCTTTTTACAATTAAAACCGTTCCAGACACAGCAATTAAGAAGAGTAAGAACGATGTAATTCCAATAAAAATACGCCCCGTAGATTTTAAAAATAATGATCTATGAAAGTTCGTTGTCCATTGAAATAACGGAGATTTTTCAATAATATCTCCAATTTTAGTTCCTGTTTTAGGATTGATATAAAAGGTTTCTGCATCTCCTTCTTCTGTAATTACAGATGCCGAAACAAAATCGTTTACGTCGACATCGACGTTTAAAATTTCAATATAATTTGTTTTTAAATGCTGAATCGTTTCGGCAAGTGTCACCTTATTAAAATCATCGACGCGATAAGGTTGCACCTGATTAGAAATGGGTTCGAAGGCCAAAATTATGCCTGTTAGCGAGGCTAATACTATAAAAACAAAAGAAGATACAGCCAGCGCAAGGTGGCTATATCTCCATATTGAAATTGTCATGCTATATTGTTTTTAGTTAGGAATCATACGGATATAACGTACAAATCCGGTACCTTCAACTTTACTTTTAACGCTTACAGATGTTAACTCAAATTCTACATCTTGCTCGTAATATTCTTGATCTTCTACAGCCGATTCAAAACGAATACTATAACCAGAATCTATCTTAGAATCTTCGATTTCAATCACATTAATACTGCGTTGTCCGCCAGCAACCGTTGCCCCTGTAATGGCATCTATATTATTACGTTTTTTTCCGTAGAAAGCAAACCAAGATGTTAAATCGTTGTACCACTCATCGTCGTCTCCTTGCATATACAAGGTTTTCTCGTACTTACCTTCAGGATTAATTAACGAGATTGCAACATAAGCACCTTCACCTGTATAATTAGTCATTTGCACCATACATTTATACTTTGTAGATGCTTCTACAGACTTAAAAGAATAGAAACTAAACACCACAAGTACTAATACGAAAAGTGTTTTTATTACTGAAAATTTATGCATTGAAATTATTTTAAAAAATTAATGTTTACGTTGTTCTCTTTTAAAAGCTCGTTCTCTTGAGCTAAATCGTAAGCCGTTTCTTCGAATTCTGTTGCAATACTTTTATCCGCTCCATTTGCTAATAAATATTTTAAAACGGTATCGTCTTGAGACGACATTGCCGATTTTAATAATGGTGTAATTCCTTCATTATTTTCAGCATTAATATCTACTTTATATTGGGTTGCAAGTTCAAGTAATTCAAAATTATTCTGATCTAAAGCTAAATGATATAATGTATTTCCGTTAGCTTGAACTTTGGAAACATCTAACCCTTTTGATGTTAAAAGTGCTAGTTTCTGATCAAAATCAGCTTCATTTTTTGGTGAATATGATTTAATTAGATAAGCTGTCAAATTATTTCCGCTGGCATCTACAACACTAATATCTGCTCCTTTTTCAATTAAATAAGAAACTACTTCTGGCGAATTATTTTCTACCGCCAAAGCTAAAGCAGATTCTCCTTTTTTATTTGTGAAATTAATATCTCTTAAATTCATTTCAAGTAAAGTCACTATAGACAAGTCGTTACTAGAAGCAGCATTTAAAAACGCTGTATTTCCATTCTGATCTGCTTGATTAACATCTACACCTTCATTTAAAAAATAAATAATAACCGCTTCATCTTTACTTTTAGAAGCCAAACCATGTAAAGGCGTTACTCCATTTTTTGTAGTGATATTAGCTTTTAATCCTTGGCCTTCCAAATATTTAAAAACGTCTAAACCGTTAGAAGTTCCACGACCACCCATACTTGCATAAATCATGGCATTAGCACCTTCATTATTCAATGTTTTATAATCTACACCTTTATCTATAAGTTGATCTAGCATAACGGTGTTTCCAGACTTGGCTACGTAATTAAAAATCCCATTGCCGTCTGCATCCTTACTATTAAGATCTAATCCTTTTGAAATAAAATAATTAATTGTGCTAAAATCTTTAGCACTTTGCGACACTAACAATAACGCATTCGCACCATGATGGTCTAAATCTGTTAATTTTGCACCATTTGCTAAACATAAATCGTAGACTTTAGTATCCTTCTGACCAGTTGCTGCAGCAAAATTTAAAACAGAATACCCGTGATTATCTAAAATATCTGTTTTAGCTCCATGCTTTAAAAGATATTCCATAAGCTCCACATTACCTTTGTTTGCTGCCCAAAAGATATACGTACGTCCATCGTGGGTTAACTTATTTACGTCGTTCCCTTCTAGAGATAACAAATAAATGACTGACGTATTTGGAGCACCCTGTAAAATGGCCATGGTTACAGCATCGAAACTTCTTTCGTTAAGTTGTGCTGGATTATTACCTTCTTTAATTTTTACTTCAATTGTCTCAACGCTAGGTTTAGTTCCCCAGAATTCACGATTAAAAAACACATTAGAGTCTTGTGCCTGAACTAGTGATCCCAGAGCTAAAAACGCTCCTAAAATTCCATTTCTTAATACTGATTTTTTCATGTTTATTTTTTTACAAAAGATTCTATCACTTCGTTAATATCTGCTTCGTTCTGATATTCTTCTTCAGAAAACAAATACTTATATAATTGTTTATTATCTACTTTTTCTTCTAAGCTCAAATTTTTGTCTCTAGCAAAAACGGCATCCCATTTTGTACGAACTAATGCCCATTTAGCACTTGTTGTTTTCCAATAATCTTGAGCAGCAACACACTTATTGTCATCTACCTTAGTATAGGTGTTAAATCCTTTTTCTTGAGCAATAACAACATCATCTTTACCTGCTTCACGAAGGATTTTGTCGTTGTCTTGATCGTGAATCCAACCCGTTTTTGTAATTTCTTGTCTGTTACGTCTTAATGTAATATTGTAATCACTACGCTTTGTATACTCTCTTCGTGGCAAGGGCGCTGTTGTGGTGTTCTCCCAATAGCTTTTTCCATCTATATGAACCCAAGATGAAGATCCTTCGTAACGCGGACTATCATCTACTTGGAATACTTTCTGTGACCACTGTCCTTTGACTTCGCTTTCCGGCAGACTTACATAAGTCCATTCATTATCGCCATTATAGGTATACAAATCTGTGTTTTCGTATTCCCAATCTTGCCTCCAATGCTTTACAATATAAGGTTCGGCAGGATTCCCAACAATTAATAAATGTTGTAATGCAATTTTATTTTTAGAATCTTCGACTAATTCTACCCATTCTAATCCTTTATCGTGCTTTACTTCCGAAGACACATAAGTAGAATCGTTTACATAATTAAAAGTTTCTGCAAAATTAAAGTTCACTTCGTAACACCCACACATGTTTTTAATTGCGTTTTGATCTTGCTTTTTTTGCTTTTGCGCAATGGCGTTAGCATTAACGAAGACTATAATACATAAGGTTAATAGAATGTGTCTTATCATATTTATAATTCAATATCATTTTAAATTACAATCTTATTAAGACTCAATAAAGATAATAATTAATAATTGTCGCAAATTTAAAAAAGAATGAGTCTAAATAAAAATTTTATTTTACTTTTTTCTCACACATATTTAGAAATAGAATAAAAAGGTCATTAAACTAAAAAGCCACTCGATTATTGAGTGGCTTTTTTGATTTTTATAAAATCGATTAAATATTGATAAAAGAGATTAATCTAAATGATAAATTTCTCTGATATCATGTAATATTTTATCAAAATCAATATTTAAATCAATTAATTTACCTGTATGAATATCGAATACCCATCCATGAACCTGAAGACCTCTTGAGCGTATTGCTTTTTGAACAGCTGACGTCTTAATAAGGTTAACGCATTGTTCTTGAACATTTAATTCTATCAACTTATTATATCTTAAATCTTCATCTTCAATGGCGTTCAATTCTTCCGCATGTAAACGGTAAACATCTCTAATATTTCTTAACCAAGGATTTAATAACCCTAAATCTGCCGATTGCATTGCTGCCTTAACACCTCCACAACCATAATGACCACAAACTACAACGTGGTTAACTTTTAAATGATCTACGGCGTAATCTACAACAGACATCACATTCAAATCGGTATTAGGTACCATATTCGCAATGTTTCTATGTACAAATACTTGTCCTAATTCTAATCCCATTAATCCTTCTGCATCTACACGACTATCAGAACACCCGATGTATAAGAAATCAGGAGTTTGACCATGGCGTAAATCTTCGAAATAATTTGCATTAGATTCCAATTTATCTTTGATCCATTTTTCGTTATTTTCAAAAACGTTTTCTAATTTCATAATTATATTTTTTAATAGTTCTTATTATTTATTTATTCAATGTTACATGATTTTAAAATATTAAACTCATGCTTTTTAATTAAATCAGGAGTAATTATTATATACTCCATTATATAATTTGGTTGCTTTTCAACCTTTCTAATACTACTTTTGCGCTTAATCTAACTTAAGCTAATATCGGATTTAGGACGTTCCTTAAAGAAGGATATAAAACTTTCTGGATTTTCTACAACGCCACGTTTAGATATTAATGTTACATCTATATTCTTCTCCTTCGCTTTATGAATGAAATCTTCGAGAATCTCTATAATATCATAATCTAAATATCTTGTTTTTAACAAATTCAATTCCAAACTCGAATCATTTGGCAAAGTATCTAATTCTTTTAAAATCGCTCCTTTATTAAAAAAGGTAACTTCTTCTGCTAACGTCATTTTTACTTTAGGCTTACCATTACTTTTATCTTCAATATTTAAAAAGTGTGAGTTTTGGTAACTTTTTAGAAGGATTACAACAATTCCAACGCCAAGTCCCAAACCTATTCCTACTAATAAGTCTGTAAACACTATACCAATAACCGTTACAAAAAACGGAACTGATTGTTTCCACCCTAAACCAATCATTTGTTTAAACAATACCGGCTTAGCTAATTTATAACCAACAACTAAAAGTATCGCAGCCAAAACAGACAACGGAATCATATTTAGTAATGTAGGGATTAAAATCACAGAAATCAATAATAAAAATCCATGTAAAATCGCTGAGAGTTTACTTTTTCCGCCAGATTGAACATTTGCAGAACTTCTAACAATTACCTGAGTAATAGGTAAACCTCCGATTAAACCTGAAACTATATTACCAATACCTTGTGCCAGTAACTCTCTGTTGGTTGGTGTCACGTTTTTATCTGGATCTATTTTATCGGATGCCTCGACACATAGTAAAGTTTCTAAACTAGCAACCAATGCTATTGTAAATGCCACGATCCAAACTCCATGATCGAAAATCGCACTAAAATTCGGAAAACTAAATTGATTGAAAAAAGAAGTAGCATCTTCAGGAACAGGAACATTAACCATATGGCTAACACCAATTGATAAAACGTCGTTGCCTTTAGTTACATTATAGTAAATAATCCCTAAAACAACTGCTACGAAAGGGCCTTGAATAACCTGGAAGACTTTACTTTTTTTAGCTAAGACGTTATCCCAAAATAAAAGAATTGCTAAACTAACGGCACCTATTAAGGCAGCACCTGGATGCACATTATTAATAATATTAAAAAGTTCTGAAAAGGTATTCCCTCCATCTATCTCAAAGAATTCAAAATCCCAAGATGATTGTTCATCGTAACCAAAGAAGTTCGGAATTTGCTTTAAAATAATAATAATTCCTATACCTGTAAGCATTCCTTTAATAACCGAAGACGGAAAATAATATGCAATTACACCTGCCTTTAGTATTCCAAATAAAATCTGGAGAACACCTGCTAATACAACAGCTACTAAGAAATTCTCATAACCTCCTAATGTTCCTATTGCGGTTAAAACAATAGCAGCTAAACCAGCTGCGGGTCCGCTTACTCCAATTTTAGATCCACTTAAAAACCCTACTACTATACCTCCTATTATCCCTGCGATAACCCCAGAGAATAACGGCGCACCACTCGCCAAAGCAATACCTAAACATAAAGGTAAAGCCACAAAAAACACGACAATACTTGCCGGAAAATCATTTTTTAATGTTTTAAACATAATAAAATTTGTTTTAATATTTTAAAAATACATGTAGTCTGATTACTAAAAATCAAACTAATAAAACGCATTATATAATGTTCTGTTCTGGAGGGGGAGATACATTCTCTAATTCGAATTGAGAATGCATATTTAGGTAAAAACTAAATGTATTATCATGGTTTGTATAGCCAAACACATGATTCAAACCTGGATGTGGTTTTAATTCAAGTTCAATAAGTTTTACTGTTTCCTTACTGTTTTCTTCTTCTGCCAAACTATAAAACATAGAAACATCTACATCCTTATCTAGCATAGATATGATAGTTGGCGCCGAAAGTAACAGCGCAAAAATCATTGTGAATAATAAAGAAATTAAAGTTTTAGGCATTGATTTTATTCATTGAACATAAATTCTAAATATCGGCTAATATAGTTATAAGACTTTGATATCTGCACTAGAAATCCAACCAGTTTTACCATCGGTCAATTTTATTTTTTTCCAATTGTTTACTGTATCTAAAACTTGCACTTTTGTGCCTTCATGCAATTTAAAAGCTTCTTCACTGCTTAAATTAGGCTCGTTTTTAACTTGACTTTCCTGAACAAAAATAATAGCAGGATTATCTTTACTTGTTAAGTTATAATCATGAAATGCAAAAAACAAAGTCAGAAAACCAAGTCCTAAAATAATTATACTAGTTGTAAAAGCAGCGCGCTTGCTATTGGTATATTCAGCAAAATAATAGCTTATAAATAGGATTACAAAGATTACAAATAGCACTACAGTTGTTATTGCCCACCCATCAAAACTCATCACATTTGTAATGTTATTTAAAAATTTGGAAATACCAACTTGCGGAACCACATCTATAGCATCTATGGTCATATTTCGGGCGTAAGCGACGTTATTTTTTATATCCTTATCATTTGGAGCTAATTGTAGTGCTTTCTCGAAATAGTACACACTAGGCCCAACATGATTTAGTTTATAATGTGCATTACCTAAATTAAAAAACACCTCGCTGGATTGCATACCACTATCTAAAATAGCTTGGTATTTGTCAATAGCTTCGGCATATTTCCCATCGTTATAAAGCGTGTTACCCTGCTCGAAAAGCGAATTATTTTGAGCAAAAGTTAAACTGCTTAACAAAGCCATTAGTGTATATAAAATTGCTTTCATCTTAACGTATTTGTTTATCAATTAACGAAATGGTACTCGCTGCCTTATCATAATCATGCTGCATAGCAACTTTTGTTAAAGGTGTATAACGCGCCAATTCACAACTTACCAATAAGGATACAAACTCGGAAACCACAACTGGATCTACCTGCCTTGCGCTTAGTAATTCTTGTATTTTATCTTTACTTAAATCGCCTGTTTCAATATTCAATTTAGCTTTCAAGTAATTATGAAGTGCTTTTTCTAAAGCCACATAAAAAGCTTCTTTTTGTCCTAAAGCTTTTTTCGCTGCACCCAAATATTTCTTGGCTAATTTATCGGCTTTTCTGATTTTATTTCCTGTAACATCTGCATCTCTTACCGCTTTTCGTTTTCTGAAAACCATCACTAATGGAATCATTAAAAATGGCACTAATACAGATCCCCAGAATAATTTTGATTTAAAGAAATAAGACGTTTTATTACTCTTTAAATTGGTTTTTGTTTTAATAAAAGCAAAGTGATCGTTATTTAAAACTACAGGTTGTTTATTATCTCCTGTTGCTGAAGGATGTGTTTCGGTAACCGCATTATTAGGCCCTTGAGTTACATCTACAACAATCTCGTCTGAAGAAATACGTTTATAGGATTCTGTTTTTAAATCGAAGTACGAAAATGAAATACTTGGAATTGGATATTTTCCTTTAAACTGTGGCACTACCGTATAACTATCTGAAATACGACCTTGCATGCCGTCTAAATTTGTTCTTACATTTTCATTATGCTCAGGTTCGTAAACTTCCAACGAACTAGGTAAGTTTACTTTAGGTAATTCGAATAATTTTAAGTTTCCATTTCCTGAAACCTCAACATTTAAATCTAAAGATTCTGATGCTTTTAATTCGGTTTTAGATGTCGTTACTTTAAAATTAAAAACACCTACAGCACCAGTAAAATCGTCTGGTCTACCATTTTCAGGAAGTTGTTTTACATTAATAATACGTTCTCCCGCAGAAACGGTTTTATGAACTTGTGTCATTAATCGACCACCAAACATATCGCGTCTGTTTGTTGGTACATCTACAGTAATATCTAAACTTAGAGGTTCAATTTTAAGTTTACCAGTTTTTTGTGGATATAAAACTGTTTTACGCAAAACCACATAACGATATGATTCGCCTTCGTACGTCCCGTTCTGAACTTTTAAGCCTTTAATATCGATATTCTGGCTCCAGAAATCGCTGTATTTCGGATTGTCTATTTCTCTCCAATTACTAACACCTGTATTTTGAGATACGTATAATTTATAAACAACTGTAATCGCTTCATTTAAATAAGGATTAGTTTTTGAAACCTCAGCGACCAAATGAATATTTTCTGAAGCAACAAAATCGGCATTACTACCATCTTTAGGTTTACTAACTGCCGATGTCACCGTAATTCTTGTAGGTGTTGTTTTATAAATTTGGTTATCAATTTCTATAGTCGCCTGATTTAAAGTAAAATTCCCTTGACTTATAGGCGCTAGAAAATACGTATATGTTTTAGAAAATTGAGAAACACCGTTAACCCACGATTTACTTACAGATTGATTTGGTCCACCTACAACTTTGAAATTTGAAAAATTTGGCGGATTAAAATTATCGCCATCCTTATTCATTTCAAAATCGACTCGTAAACGTTCATTTATACCTAGTTTGGTTTTACTCACTTTAGCTTCAAACTTAACCTGTGCGAAGGTTACGCTCGAAATAAGTAAAACTAAAACTATAAATATGTGTTTAATATTTTTCATCTTTAAATTCATTCTCAAAACAAATTACCAATCTTTATCGGTTTGAACGCGTTCACCTTTTTGTTTTTCAGCATTCATCTTTTCTTGAACTTTTTGTTCTTGATTGTTCATCGCTTCTAACAAGTTTTTAATTTGTTGTGGCGACATCTGGCCTTGTTGTGGCTTTGGTTGTTGGGGTTGTTCTTTTTTATCTTGATCGCCTTCTCCTTGATCTTGTTTATCATCTTTAGGCTTGCCGTCTTCATTCTCTTTTTCGTCTCCTTGATCTTGATCTTGGTCACCTTCATCCTTCTTATCCTGATCTTTGTCCTCGCCTTCGTCCTTCTTGTCTTGGTCTTCTTGATCCTGATCTTTATTATCTTTATTCTGATCCTCGTTTTGATCCTGATCATCCTGATTCTGATCTTTGTTATCTTCCTGATCGTCTTCGTTATTCTTATTCTCTTCTTCTTGCTGCTTAGCACATTCTTTCGCTAAACCATAGTTATAACGCGTTTCTTCGTCTGCAGGATCATTTCTTAATGCATTTTTATAGGCTTCGACAGCTTCTTTACATTGTTTATTCTGCATTAAAATATTCCCGATGTTATGATATGCTTTGTGCTTCTCGCTACGATCGGTTGCTTTACTTGCAGCTTCTTGCAAACGGAATAAAGACTCTTCGTAATTTCCTTTTTTGAAATACGATGTTCCTAAATTATACAATCCAGAAATATTTGATTGTTCTTCAGAAATGGCTTTTCTGTATTCCATTTCGGCAGCTACATAATCTTCTTCCTGAACTTTTTCATTGCCTTCAAAGACAAAATTATTAGCGAGTCTTTGGGCTTCAATAAGTTCTTCATTTTCATCTTGTGCAAAAGACGTAAATGCGCATAATGAGATAAAAATTAATAAGATACTTTTCATAACATGTATTCCAAAATCACTGAATATTACTAATTTTCTAACGTTTTCTATCATAAGTTTTCGTTAAATAAGTTTAACTTCTTTAACCATCCTGTCTTACGATCTAATAAGAAAATGTCCATAAATAAGAAGAGAATTGCAAGGCCAATAAACCATTGAAATTGAGATTTAAAATCGGCAATTTGCTTCGCCTCAAATTCTGTTTTATCCATTCCGTTTAGAATTTCTCGAATCTCATCGACAACAACACTTGTTTGTGCTCCGTTTATATAAACTCCATTCGCTTCGCTTGCTATATTTTTAAGTGTTTCCTCATTCAAACGTGTAATTACAGTTTCGCCATTGTTATCCTTTTTATAGTTCATAACAATGCCATTTCGCTTTTCAGGTATTGGTCCACCTTTTACATCTCCTACACCAATTGTAAAAATTCTAATACCTTCTTCACTAGCTTCTTCTGCTACTTTTGCAGCCACTTCACTATGGTCTTCACCATCGGAAATTATAATAAGTACACGATTGGTTTGCTCATCGTCATCATAATACGTTTTCGCCAAATTAATTGCTTCGTTTATGGCTGTACCTTGAGAAGACATCATGTCTGTATTCATATTCTGAAGGAACATTTTTGCTGAAGCATAATCTGTTGTAATCGGCAATTGCGGAAATGCTTTTCCTGCGTAAGCAATAATTCCCACACGATCACTCGCCAAATTATTAATGATTTGCGTTACCAATTGTTTTGCTTTCTCAAGTCGGTTTGGTGCGATATCTTCGGCCAACATACTTTTAGAAACATCGACGGCAAATACAATATCTACACCTTCACGTTTAACTGTTTCTAACTTCGTTCCTACTTTAGGGTTAACTAAAGCAATTGCTAAAGATGCAAAAGCTAAACATATAATAACCAATTTTAAAACCGATTTAAACACCGAACGATTCGGGCTTAAACGCTTTAAAAGGACTTTATCTGCGAATTTTTTTTGAGTATGGCGTTTCCATAATTGAAGCATCAAATAGATGACTATAATCACCGGAATGATACACAATGCCCAAAACCATATTTTTTCTTCTAATTGAAACATCTATTATATAAAACTTTTAAATATTGTAGAACGAAGTAAAATCTCAAGTAACAATAACATTCCCGCCAATAAAACTAAAGCGCGGTATTTCTCTTCGTAATTATAAAACTTGAATTCTTCTACATCTGTTTTTTCCAGTTTATTAATCTCTTTGTAAATCTCTTCAAGTTTCTGATTATCGGTTGCTCTAAAGTATTTACCTCCAGTAACGTTGGCAATTTCCTCTAAAAGCGCTTCGTCTATCTCTACTGGAACACGACCATATTGGAAACTTCCGTTTGGTAAAATTCCTATTGGTGATAATGCCATACCATTAGAACCGAGTCCGATGGTATAGGTTTTTACACCAAATTCTACTGCCATTTCACTAGCAATTTTAGGATCTATAAACCCGGAATTATTAACACCATCTGTAAGTAAAATAATTACTTTACTTTTAGCTTTACTGTCTTTTAATCTATTTACAGCAGTTGCTAAACCCATACCAATTGCCGTTCCGCCTTCTATAATATTATTGTATTTAATATCGTTTAAAGATCTTAGAACAATACCTTTATCACTTGTAATTGGTGTTCTAGTAAAACTTTCTCCAGCGTATTCTACTAAGCCAATTCTGTCGTTCGGGCGTTCTTTAATAAAGTCGGCAGCAACTTCTTTTAAGGCTTCTAATCTGTTTGGTTTTAAATCTTTTGCCAACATACTTGCCGAGACATCTATTGCCATTACAATATCTATACCTTTTGTTGTTTTCGTTCTTGACGATACATCTACAGTTCTTGGTCTAGCCATGGCTGTAATTAATAATGCTAAGGCTAATAAACGCAATGCAAAAAGGAGGTGTTTTAATTTAGGCAACCAAGAACTAGTTACTTTAAACCCCTTAATAGTCGACATTTTTAATTCAGCATTTAGCTTATTCTGCTTAAAAATATACCATAAAATTGCTAGTGGTAGCAATAATAGCAACCAGAATGCTTCTTTGTTTAAAAATTCTATACCTTCAAACATTATTCTGCTTTATTTAGTTCTATGGAATTCACGATGCGATCTGCCATATCTTGAGCATAAACGTCGTCGTTTTTCCATGTAATTATAATTTCTTGTAATACATTTTCAGATGTAAAATGAAGCATTACATAATGTCCAGCCACATAATTATCTGAATTCCCTACTGGAATATGTCCGTTACCAAATGTTTTTAAACCTTCGGCTCCGTTTGGTGTTGTAAACTTTTCGTGTTTTACGGTAATGTCTGTGACTTTATTAAGCTCGAATTGCTTTATAGCACGTTCTGAAGCTTCATTTAAATCTATGGTATTATCCTCCTTCTGTGGCGGTTGTTGACCACCTTGTTGCCCTTGCGGATTTTCTGGTGTAGATTTTTGTGTTGTTACATTTACACTAAATACATCCAACATCGTTCCGAAACCAAATTTGGTAACTTGAAGTTTATCTTTCAATTCATCTGGAACAGGACTCTCTAAACGTTCCAACACTTCTGGAGTCGTTAAAGTCACTGGTGGAAATCCATAAGAACTTCTTACCCACTTACCTTCTAACAACTGTTTTGTATCGTGACGAAAAATGGTGTCTTTTGTATAATTAAAACCATATTTCATAACAAAACCGGCAAAAATCAAAGTAATTAATCCAATTCCAACAACTACAGAAATGAATATTTTTTTACGTTTCTTTTTACGTTCTTGTTCGTCTTTGTATTGCTGATTTAATAGTTTCTCTTCTTCATCAGGTTCAGGAAGCACATCCTTTACATGATCTATTTCCGAAGCAATGGTTTGTTTATCAAATTCTGCAAGCTGAATATCTGGAGCAGATTTGGCGAACTTTACTAAATCTGCACGCTTTAAAATGCTTTCAATATTTTTAATGGTTTCTTTACTGAAATCAATTTGATTACCTTCTTTTAATAACTGTAATCTGGTTACCAATTGATCTGTAGTACTCTCTAAAGCTTTATCGTAAACCTTTTCATCTAAATATTTACGAAGGACTAACGTTAACTCAGAATAATATTGTTTGATTTCAGACTGTTCTAAAAACTGACTATTATCTAATTTTTGAAGTGCTAATTTTGCACGTTCGTAAGGAGGTAAAAGTGCAATTTCTTCTTCCTCTGTAAGCGGTTTTTTACGCCAAACAAACCAATATAAAATCCCTCCAACAACAATTAAACCTAACAAGATATAAAGTGGTAATCGCCACCAATTATTGTTTGATTTTTCTACTTGTATATAAGGCTTAATATCGTAAAGTCCTTGTTTTGTAGAATCGACAACAATATCTCTAACCTCAACTTTTAAAGAATCGGTTTGAAATGTTTTATCGCCAACTATTATCTTTTGAATTGGAATAGTATAGTGCCCAGAGTCAAATTGCGTTAATCCATATTTCTTGATTAAATTAAATTTATCTTCCAGTTTGGTCGTATCAATAGGATACGACTGTATCATTTCTAAAGGAGCAAATGTTTGCCCTTCTGGAAACACAACAAGGTTAATAGAATCTGTTTCAACTTGAATAGTATATGTGATTTGTGCGCCTACTTTTATTGAAGTAGAATCTATTCCTGAAGTTAAATTTTGCGCATACGAATAGCTCGAGAATACACCGAATACTATAAGTAAACACATGCTATTCTTAAAACGATTCAATATTGGGAATTTAAAGATTTTCATAGGTTATATAAAGATTATCATCTGCGTTTAAAATAGCCAAGTAATTTTTTTACATAACTTTCGTCTACACGACAATCTATAGTTCCAGCTCCAGATTTTGCGAAGCTGTCTTTATAATAGTTTACTTTTTCTTGATAATATTTACTGTAATTGGTTCTAACCGATTTAGAAGATGTGTTGACTAACATAAGCTCGCCAGTTTCTTCGTCTTGCATCTGCACCATTCCTAAATTAGGGATACTTTCTTCATGCTTATCATACACACGAATTCCAGTAACATCGTGGCGTTTAGCTGCAATCTTTAGAGTCTGCTTATAATCGTCGGAAATAAAATCGGAAAGCACAAAAACAATCGCTCGTTTTTTCATTACGCTCGATAAAAACTTAAAAGCTTCGGTAACGTTTGTCTCTTTACTTTTTGGCTTAAATTCTATAAGTTCACGAATAATTCTCAACACATGAGAACGACTTTTCTTAGGCGGAATATAAAGCTCTATAGTATCTGAAAACAAAACAAGTCCAATTTTATCGTTGTTCTGCGTTGCAGAAAAAGCTAATGTCGCAGCTATTTCTGTAACCACTTCATTTTTAAATTGCTGTTCTGTTCCAAACCATTCCGACCCTGAAACATCAACCATTAGCATCATGGTTAACTCACGCTCTTCTTCAAACACTTTTATATAAGGTTCGTTGTAACGCGCAGTCACATTCCAGTCTATATTTCTAACATCGTCTCCAAATTGATATTGACGCACTTCACTAAATGTCATACCACGACCTTTAAAGGTAGAATGATATTCTCCTCCAAAAATGTGATTAGACAAACGGCGTGTCTTAATCTCAATTTTTCGTACTTTTTTTAGTAATTCTTTAGTATCCATTTTTCCGCTTTCCAAACCCTCTCTCCAAAGGAGAAAGGACTTTTAAAATTTTAATTTTATTCACCCTTTTGAAGTCCTTCCCTAAGAAAGGATTTAGGACGGGATTTATGGTACTTCTATTTCGTTTACAATCTTAGTAATGATGTCTTCTGAAGTAATATTTTCAGCTTCAGCTTCATAAGTAATTCCAATTCTATGTCGTAACACATCGTAAACAACGGCACGTACATCCTCTGGAATAACATAACCACGACGTCTTATAAAAGCATAACATTTAGCAGCTGTTGCTAAGTTGATACTTCCACGAGGCGATGCTCCAAAAGAAATTAATGGTTTTAAATCTGCTAATCTGTATTTTTCTGGGTAACGTGTTGCAAAGATAATATCAAGAATATATTTCTCAATTTTCTCGTCCATATATACTTCACGAACAGCTTCTTGAGCTCTTACAATCTGAGCTACACTAACTACAGGATTTACTTTCTCGTAAGTCCCTCTTAAATTCGCACGAACAATAAGTTGCTCTTCGTCTAATTTAGGATAATCGATAACTGTTTTCAACATAAAACGATCGACTTGCGCTTCAGGTAACGGATAAGTTCCTTCTTGCTCTACCGGGTTTTGCGTTGCCATTACTAAAAACGGCTTATCTAAGATAAATGTAGTATCTCCAATAGTAACTTGTTTTTCCTGCATCGCTTCTAGTAATGCCGACTGTACTTTAGCTGGCGCTCTGTTAATCTCATCTGCAAGTACGAAGTTAGCGAAGATTGGACCCTTTTTAATCGTGAAATCGTTATCTTTTATATTGTAAATCATTGTTCCCACAACATCTGCAGGCAATAAATCTGGCGTAAACTGCACACGACTAAAACTACCGTCAATAGCTTTAGCCAAGGTGTTAATTGCAAGTGTTTTTGCTAATCCCGGAACCCCTTCTAAAAGAATATGTCCTTGTCCTAATAATCCAATAAGTAAGCGCTCAACCATGTGTTTTTGCCCAACGATTACTTTGTTCATTTCTAACGTAAGTAAATCGACAAAAGCACTTTCTCTTTCTATCTTTTCGTTGATTGATTTAATATCAACAGTACTGGTATCCTCCATGTATTCTATTTTTTAAAAACTCGAATTTAGTAAGTAATTTAATGCCATGCAAATTGTTAAAATTTTCCGTGTATTGCTGTTAATAATTGGTTAAAAATTAAACATTATGTATTTATTAAGATTTTCCATGCTAAAAATAGAATTCACAGACTGCAAACTTTGAGATTTAGACAATTATTAACGTAAACACTAGTATTTATTAACGTGTATTAAGTATTTTTATAGATGAATTTATTGAATTATAAAGCATAAAATGAACACTAAAATAGCATTAATTACAGGCGCCACAAGTGGTATTGGAAGATCGACAGCTCATGAATTTGCAAAACACAATATAAAACTAGTATTGTGTGGTCGCAGGCAAGACCGTTTGGACATTATAAAGAAAGCCTTAGAAAAAGACACCGATGTTTATACTTTAAACTTTGATGTTCGAGATAAAAAAGCCACAGTTGAAGCGATCAATTCACTACCAGAAGAATTTTCTAAAATTGATATTTTAATTAATAATGCAGGAAACGCACATGGACTAGACTTTATTCAAGACGGAGACAGCGATGACTGGGATGCTATGATAGATATTAATGTGAAAGGTCTTTTATATGTTAGTAATGCCATAATTCCTAAAATGACGGAACGTAAATCTGGACATATTATTAATATTGGATCCTCGGCAGGAAAGGAAGTATATCCTAAAGGAAATGTGTATTGCGCAAGTAAACATGCCGTTTTAGCTATTACTGAAGGCATGCGAATTGACCTAAATCCCTACGGAATAAAAGTTGGCGCGGTAAATCCTGGTTTAGTAGAAACTGAATTTTCTAAAGTTCGGTTTAAAGGAGATCCGAAAGCCGATTCTGTTTACAAAGGATTTCAGGCATTGCAACCCCAAGATATTGCCGAAATTATTTACTTCGTAATTAGCAGACCATATCATGTTAATATAGCCGACTTACTTGTGTTTCCAACTGCTCAGGCCTCTTCAACTATTCTAAAAAAGGATTAACATGATCAATAAGCGACTTCTTATTAAAAACCTATTAGCGCATAACGACGAAAATAGTTTTTACGATAAAAAGCGTAAAATTGAAATCGGCGAAAAAGAAGGAAAAGCCAAATTTTTAAAACATATTTGTGCGCTTTCTAATAGCAATCCTAAGAACAACTCTTTTATTGTAATTGGAGTTGAAGATGATGATAACGAAATTATAGGTGTCGATTTTTTCGACGATAGTAAAATTCAAAATTTAATAAACGCTTATCTTACCAATCCACCAATTGTGCAATACGAAAACATTCCGTTTCCGCATTTGCCAGACCATAAAGTGGTTGGATTGGTAACCATACGTGCGAATAATAAAATTACTTCGCTTCGGAAAAATATTTGGAAATATTACGGCGGATCAGTCTTTTTTAGAGACGGTAGTATAAGCATGCCCAAAGCTTTTGATATAAAAATTGAAGATGTAAATTCTAAAATTGTTGAAGCCATAGAAAATCATGCGCAAAACAATATAGAGTATACGCTAAATGGCGTATTCGATTTTATGAATTACAGAAAAGATTATCATCCAGAATATATTGTATTTAAGGAATATTTTGTGGTATGCTGGGCTGGACAACGAAAAAGAGTGAAAAACGAAACCTACTTCTCTAGAGTAGATATTGAACTGATAAATGAACAAGTTAGATTGTTTTTTTCAACCTTAGACGAAGTATCTATTACCATTACCGAAGACTCTTTTAATATTATTGAATATGTGCATTTAGGACTTCAAAAATCTTATAATTATTATCCTTTAGAAGAAACCGTAATCAGTTTTAAAGATAATGCAAGCTATCATATAAACACTAAATTATTGTTTGAACCACCACAGTTCGATAAAAAAGTTTTACATCATATTTACAACACTAATAATGCAATTCTTGGGAAATTAAAAAAAGGATTATCGCTTTCCAAATCGGAAGAAGAGGATATTAAAAACCTTCCAGCAACTTATTTGTTGTGTTATTTAAATCATTTTCCTGAAGCTCTAAATAAACTCTTTTCTGCTAAGTTATATCTAAAATCTTATAATCAAGAAGTTTACCTTTTATACAAGGAAACGTTGCGTATTTTAAGAAAAGTAAAATACAGCTAGATTTAACTATACACTAATACCTACCAATTACGTAGATTTTGATACCAACTATATAATTCATAAAAAATGAGCCCTTTAACGTAATATATTTGCTATGCTATTAGTCAATACTAAATACTAACCTTATTTCTCCCAATAATAATTGGCATTGAAATAAGGTTTTTTAGATTTTTAACTACAACTATTAAAACCGCAGTAAACATTATAAAACCGATATCTTAAATCACTTTTTTCACTTATTCATTAAAGGTTTATAATTCGAATTTTATACCTTGAGCAAGTGGTAAATGTGTTGTATAATTTATGGTATTTGTTTGACGACGCATATATATCTTCCAAGCATCAGAACCTGATTCTCGTCCGCCACCAGTTTCTTTTTCACCACCAAAAGCACCACCAATTTCTGCACCAGAAGTTCCTATATTTACATTTGCGATTCCACAATCAGATCCAGTTACGGATAAAAATTGTTCTGCTTCTCTTAAATTGTTTGTCATAATTGCTGACGATAAACCTTGTGCTACATTATTCTGAATATCTAACGCATTTGTTACATCTCCAGAATATTTCAACAAATATAAAACGGGAGCAAATGTTTCGTGCTGAACGATTTTAAATTCTGGCCTCGCTTCTGCAATTGCAGGTTTCACATAACATCCACTTTCGTAACCTTTACCTTCTAAAACAGCGCCTTCAACAAGAATATTCCCACCTTCTTCTTTAACTTTAGTCAAAGCATTCTGATACATTCTTACAGCATCTATATCGATAAGCGGACCAACATGATTATTTTCATCTAATGGATTTCCAATTTTCAGTTGTTTATATGCACTCACCAAAGCCTCTTTAACTTGATTGTACATACTCTCGTGAATAATTAATCGGCGTGTCGAAGTACAACGTTGACCACAAGTTCCTACAGCACCAAAAACAGCTCCTATAATTGTCATTTTTAAATCTGCATCTGGAGTTACAATGATAGCATTGTTTCCTCCTAATTCTAAAAGTGATTTTCCTAAACGTGCTGCCACATCTTGCGCTACAATTTTCCCCATTCGTGTAGAACCAGTAGCCGAAATTAAAGGCACACGGATATCTTTTGTTAGCAAGCTACCAACTTGATGATCCCCATTTACCAAATTAGAAATACCTTCGGGTAGATTGTTTGCTGCAAATACTTCGGCCGCAATATTCTGGCAAGCGATACCTGTTAACGGTGTTTTTTCACTAGGTTTCCAGATACAAACATCGCCACAAACCCATGATAAAGCCGTATTCCAAGCCCAAACTGCAACTGGAAAATTAAATGCTGAAATAATCCCAACTATACCTAAGGGATGATATTGTTCGTACATACGGTGGCCAGGACGCTCGGAATGCAAGGTCAGTCCGTGAAGTTGTCTTGAGAGTCCAACTGCAAAATCGCAGATATCAATCATTTCCTGAACCTCACCTAAACCTTCTTGGTAACTTTTACCCATTTCGTAAGACACTAATTTGCCTAAAGCTTCTTTTTTCTCGCGTAATTTATTTCCAAACTGACGCACAATTTCGCCTCGCAAAGGAGCAGGTGTTGTGCGCCAAGTTTTAAAAGCGGCTTGAGCAGTGCCTACCACTTTCTCGTAATCTTTTTTTGTAGTAATTTTTACCGAACCAATACGTTCTCCATCAACAGGCGAAAAACTTTCAATACATTCAGTATTACTTGAGAAGAAATTTGTCCCTGTAGATGTCCCTTCATTTATATCTTTAATACCTAATTCTTCTAGTACTTTTTCCATTCCGAATTTAGCTGAAACTGATTTCATATTAATGTTTTTTACAATTTACACTCGTTATTATTACTAAGGTAACAATTATAAATGGCTCTTATTCAGATGACATGCTAAATTTAAGCTAATATTGGATAGTAAAATGACCAGTAAACACCTGAGAGTCAATAGTAATTACATACCAATAATCTGAAGTTGGTAAAAGTTTATTATTATAAGTGCCATCCCATGAAAATGGTGCATTCTTAGAATAAACTAAGAGCTTACCATAACGATTAAAGATAGAAACTTCGGAAGTTCCATAACTATCAATACCAACCAAATTAAATTGATCATGAAAGCCATCTCCATTTGGAGTAAAAAACAGCGGAATAACAAAATGAAGATAACTTTCTTGAATGGCTTCTCCACAACCATTACGTTCACGCACATAAACAGTGTAATATCCGCCAGCTATCCGCTCAAAAACATTACTCGTTTGATAGCCTTGATTATTTAAAGCATATTCAAAATCTCCGGGTTTAGTTGTTTTTACAAGTATTGAACTGCCTTTAGAGGTCACACTTTCTATTTCTGGAGTTAAAATTTGTTGGACTGTAAATGTTTTTACACTAGAACACCCTTCTGTATTTGAAACAGTAACAGTATATTTTCCTGGTGTATTTATAATTATTGTAGATGTTGTTTCTCCTGTACTCCATAAATAATCAACATCTTCCATTGTTGCATCTAAAATTATATTTTCTGAATTGCACAACAGTAAAGTTTCGTCGAAGACTACAGGATTGTAAGAAATGGTATAAGTTATAGCTGTTCTGTTTATTGAAATACAACCACCAATACTAGAGACGGCTTCTGCAAAATAAGTCCCTGCAACTGTTGGGGCAAAAGTTGTGGAACTCGCTTTAATTAAAGTTCCTCCTACAGCTGCATTGTACCAATTAACCGTTTCACCCGTTGGTATAGTTACAGAAATTGGTATCTTATCCGAATCACAAGAAACAACATCTCCGTTGCTTAATGGATTATTTGGTGTCGGAATTATTTTAGCCGTAAAAACATCGGTAAGTGAATTACAGGTACTAATATTCACATTATTTAAATCTTCAGAAACTTTCGCTCTATAATGTGTAGTTTGCGTTACTACACTTGGGGTATAAGTATCGTTGGTTTCCCCAGGAATATCCATCCATGTCACTTCATCATAACTCATTTCCCATTGATAAAAATGAGAACTTGTAACTCCTGTCTGTGGTGTAGCCGTAAGTGTTCCTACAGAAATAGGCGTTTCGATTTCGCAGTTTAAAAGGCTAGTTTGATTACTGGTGTCTTCAATTGTAATTTTATCACCACAAGATTTAAAGACTATATCATCTATGGCAACATCGTTTCCACAGCCACCACTACTATTATTTATCATTTTTAGAATAATAGCATTTTGTCCCAGAACAGTAGTAAACACTAAACCAAATTGTTGCCAATTTGGAGTATTTGTTCCATAAATATTATTTGTATCACCTTCAGCTAAAAGTTTAGTATCTGTTATATCCCAAATCTGAAATTTCACATTTATAGGAATGCCATTACCACTACATTTGGATGCAGGTAATAAATTAAGCAACCAAGCAGAAAACTCGTACGTTGTATTTTTGCATAAGTCAGGAATCTCTGTTCTAAAAAACTCACCTGCAGTATAAGCTGCGTTAACAATTAAAGACCTTCCATTTGTATCTCCAGCAGTATGATCTTGAGTATTGTGCCAACCATACCAATTAGTATTACTGGAAATGGTATAAAAACCATCATTAGGCTCAATAGAAGCAAAAGTATACGTTGTTTCCGCTGGTAGTTGTAAAGAAATATTATCCGTTCCGGATCCAAAATCTTCAGAAAAGATTGGAATTCCAGAATTTCCTGAACAAAATTGGAATTGTGCTAAAATGGTGGTTGAATACAAAAATAAAAGAACACAGCTTATTATTTTAATACGGTTAGTTAGTGTTTTCACACTTTAAATATATAAAATTTATAATCTATTTCGTTCTATTTTTTATATTCACTTAAAAAGATAAAACCATTTTATTAGGATCTAATTTTCACATCTGAACATACTGAATACAAAAATAGCTACATCCAAACGGCTGAAACTACAGAAACAGCATTCAGACCATATTAAAGCACAACGTTTTGTAAAATTAAATTGGCATAGTTTTTATAATGTTCAACGTTGTAAAGTTGTAGGCGAATATGATTTTAGCGCATCTTAAACCCACTGGCTGCCCACCACGGATGAATTTCAATTTCTAATCTTCCTGCTTTTACCATCGGATCTGAATTTGCTAAACTATCGGCCATTTTTTTAGTTGGTACATTATAAATGGTAATACCTCTAATCTCACCTTCGTCTCCAAAAGGACCTGAAACATCTGCATAACCTAACTCATACATGTTTTTTAAATACGCTATGTGTTCATCTTGCAAATCCTTTGCTTCCTCTTCATTTTGTGTTCTTACGGCTCCACCTTTTAAGAAGGCTACAAAATATTGCTTCATTAATATAGTGTCTTTAGTTACCTCGTCTATTAAATCGTAGGTTTCGAAACCTTTGGCCGTTAATTCTGCCTTTATTTCTTTATAACTTTTTGGAGGTGCAACAACTTCAATTTCTGTTATTACGGTATCTATAACTACTTCAGACAGACTTATGGAGTCTGTAACCGTCTGCTGTACAGTTGTCGTACTTTCATTCTTTTTACAACTAAAAAGTGTTAATATGGCAATTATTACTATTGAATATTTCATGTATTCCAAGTTTTATAAGGTTGTTTACTAAGTTGTGAATTATAATATTTCACGTCTCCTGTTACTTCTTTTCCTAACCAAAGTGGTTTTGATATCACTTCTGTAGGGTGACTTAATTCTACTTCTGCAATTACTAATCCTGCATTTGCACCGAAAAATTCGTCAACTTCAAAAATATGTTGATTCATTTTAATTTCATAACGAATTTTATCAATAACTCCTTCTTCACACAATTTTAAAAGTGCTTCGGCATCTGTTTTATCTATGGGTTTTTCCCATTCAAAACGTTCTAAACCATCTTTTGTAGATTGCCCTTTTACTGTTAAAAATCCATCTTCACCTTTTAAACGCACTCGAACAGTTCGCGCTTTATCGGTGTTTAAAAACCCTTGAATTATTTTTGTTTGTTTGAACGATTCCGCTTTAAAAGCATCAGATTTTACTAAAAATTTACGCTCTATTTCTATCATATTCTATTGCAATCTCTTTTATTTTTTCTGAAGGTATACATTGTAATTCATACGTATTTTCAGCTAACCAAAGCATGGCCGATACTATGGTTTTCGATTCTATTGGTTTATATCTTTTCAGTTTACCAATAAATAATGGAGCTACTACTCCCATTATTATTTTACCTATATTTTCTCCAATTCTAAATTCGTCCCTGCCTCCTGTTATTAACGATGGCTGGAGCATATAAGTGTTTTTAAGGTTTAAAGATAACACAACAGCTTCCATTTCTCCTTTAGTTCTGTTATAAAAAACTTTACTTTTAGAATCTGCACCTAATGCTGAAATACATATAAAATTTTCGATATTGTTTTTTGCACACAAATTCGCAGCGGCAACGGGAATACCATAATCTATATTATGGTATGTGGATTTATCTGGTGTTTTAGATTGCGTGGTACCAATACAGCAAAAGACAACATCGGCGCGAAACAGTGTTTTATAACGATCTAATTCGAAAAGATCGATAAGATATTCTGTTATTTTCGAATGCTGAATCCCACAAGTCGATCTGCTAAATAACACAATTCGGCTGTAATCACTATCTTTCAAAAGCTTTTGCAACACGTTTTTCCCTGTTAAACCCGTTGCTCCTAATACGATAGCTGTTTTCCCCATAAGTTTATATTTGCTTTAATAAAGTTATTATAAATTTGTGTAATAGTATACAAAACACAACGCAATAAACCATAGCATTGCTACACTAAATTATGGAGTCAGATTTTCCTCTAAGAAAAATAATTCATGTCGATATGGATGCATTTTATGCTTCTGTAGAACAAATGGATTTCCCTGAACTTAAAGGAAAAGCTATTGCTGTTGGCGGAAGTGAAATTCGTGGTGTTGTTAGTGCTGCAAGTTATGAAGCTCGGAAATTTGGTGTAAAAAGCGCCATGAGCGGAGTCCAAGCCAAACGTAATTGTCCAGAATTAATTTTTGTAAAACCTAGATTTGATCGCTATAAAGAAATCTCTAAAAAGATTCGAAAAATATTTTTCGATTATACAGATTTGGTTGAGCCACTTTCACTAGATGAAGCTTATTTGGATGTTACTGTAAATAAAAAAGGTAATCCGAGTGCTTCTCTTATTGCAGAAGAGATTAGAAGTCGGATTTTAAATGAAGTGGGATTAACAGCTTCTGCCGGAATTTCTATTAATAAATTTATTGCAAAAGTTGCCAGTGATTACAATAAACCTAACGGACAAAAAACAGTTAACCCTGAAGATGTCTTAATCTTTTTAGAAGATTTAGATATCAGAAAATTTTATGGTGTAGGTAAAGTCACTGCCGAAAAAATGTATCAATTAGGAATTTACACAGGAAAGGACTTAAAATTAAAAACCATTGAATATTTAGATTCTCACTTCGGAAAATCTGGCCGATACTATTACTATGTGGTTCGTGGGATTCACAATAGTGAAGTTAAACCTAACCGGATTAGAAAATCACTTGCAGCCGAACGTACGTTTAACGAAAACTTATCTAGTGAAATTTTCATGCTTGAAAAGTTAGAACTCATCGCCAAAGAAGTTTCTAAACGATTAAAAACAAGTAAGGTTGCAGGCAAAACTATAACGCTTAAAATTAAATATAGCGATTTCACCTTACAAACACGAAGCAAAACCTTACATTATTTTATTAGCGATGCTGATTTAATTATGGACACGGTAAAGTCTCTATTAATTCAGGAAGAATTAACCAACTCTGTCCGCTTACTAGGGATTTCTATTTCAAATTTAAATACAGAAAAACCTAACAAGAAACCGGAACAGAAGAGTGTGAGTGCACAATTAAAATTTCAGTTTTAAATTTAGATTTAATTTTAAGCTAATCCATCTTCAAATCATTATAATTCTAATTTAATCTTACAATTAAAATTAACAATTCTCAGTAATTACCGACTTCATTTATGAAATTACTAATTTAGAATGATTCTGATTAAATAAAATTTACAAAAAAAGTGTCCTTTTAAAAATATTCTCAATTCTTCTATTTTTATTTGTACTAAGTCTAAATAAGGTTAATTTTGCGTTAAAATTTATACTAATGGTCTTAACAAAAGGACACCTTACTGTTTTACTTTTTTTACTTAGTTGTTTTGCTTTTGCGCAGCAAGGAGATTTAAAAGGTCATGTTGTTTTCGATACTAACGAACCTGTTCTTGCCGCACAGATTGTTTTAACAGGAAATCAAATTCACAAAGAAACCTTTACCGATATTAATGGTGATTATACCTTTAAAAAAATTCCTTATGGGTCTTACAAAATCCAAATCCACTCTTTAAATGCAAATTCAACAACAATAGACGTTGTACATAATTCTAAAGACGACATTCAAAAAACAATACTCAAAATTGCTGAATACCAAGATTTAGCAGAAGTTTTAGTAAAATCGAAAACAACTCAGCAAAAAATTGAAGAAAAAGGATTTGCTGCTAATGTTATAGAAACACAGGATGTTAAATTACAATCTATACAGGTAAACGATTTGTTAGATCAAAGTGCAGGAGTACGTGTAAGACAGTCCGGAGGAATGGGATCTCAAGCAAGCTATAACTTAAATGGAATGTCTGGAAACTCGGTAAAAATCTTTATCGATGGTGTGCCTATTGGAAATTTCGGACCTTCTTTCTCATTAAATAGCATCCCGTCTTCAATGATTAAACGTATTGAAGTTTATAAAGGAGTGGTTCCAGCGCATCTATCGGACGATGCTATGGGAGGTGCTATAAATGTAATTTTAAATCAGGATATGAACGACCAACTATCGGTTTCTGCTTCAGCCGGATCATTTGGAACCTATCGTGCCGATGTAAATGGTGGATTCAGAAACGAAAAAAATGGTTTAACAGTAAGAGCATCTGCTTTTATAAATTATTCAGACAATGATTATCATGTTTGGGGAGACCAAGTTGCGGTAACCTTAGAGCCTGGGGCACCAGATGTCTATATTAAAGCAAAGCGTTTTCATGATCGATATAGATCGCAAGGAATTAAGGCAGATGTTGGGCTTACCGATGTAAAATGGGCCGATAAATTTATGGTTGGCGGTCTATTATCTAATTTAGACGACCAAGTCCAAACAGGTGCTACCATGGAAATTGTTTATGGAAATAGACATTACGAACAACAAACTCAGATGTTTAATGTGGATTATGCAAAAGAGGACATCGTTAAAAACTTAGACTTAAGTGTGTTTGCTTCATTTTCTGAGTTAAATAGAAAAACGATAGATACAATTGCAACGCAATACAGTTGGTTAGGGTATCCAACTTATTATTATGGAGATCCAGACGAATGGGCTTCAGGTGCAGAAGCTGGTGTTCCGACATTACAACAAGATAAAGATCAAACAATAAATAACAGAACGAATATTGCTTATAATATAAATGAAAATAACAAAGTTCAGTTTAATTATTTGCTGAATACATTTAATAGAGAATCAGACGACCCTATGCTTCCTGCCATAGAAAATGAATTGAAAGAGGAGCGTAAGTATATGAAAAACATTTTAGCACTTTCTTATGAAAATGAGGCTTTTGACAACAGACTTAAAACGACTGTTTTTGTAAAAAGTTATCACATGGATAGAGTTACGAAAATTAGAGAACGTAGTGGAAATAATTCGAATTCGACTATAGTTGTTAATGAATACAAAGTAAATTCAGACGATCTTGGTTATGGTGGAGCGGCATCTTATGCTTTCACAACATCTTTTAGTGTTTTTGGTTCTGCCGAGAAAGCGGTAAGACTTCCTACAGCAGACGAGGTTTACGGAAATGTAGCCATTAATGTAAACCCGTCGCCAAGTCTAAAACCAGAATACAGTAATAACTATAATTTAGGAATAGCATTTACAGATTTACGTCTTCAAAAACACAATTTTGGAATATCGACTAACGCCTTTATTCGCGATACAAAAGACCTTATAATGCAATTTCCCGTAGGAAATGACGAAGAGTTTTTTGGAAACGAAAACATCGGAAAAATATTTACAACAGGATTCGATTTTGAATTAAAATATGACTTCGATAATAAATTATTCTTTAACGGAAATCTATCTTATTTTGATGCTAGAGATTATACCGTAACTTACGATATAGAAGGTAAACCAATTACACCAGACACTTATGAAAGGCTTGCAAATACGCCTTATTTCACAATGAATTATAACCTGAAATATAAGAAAATTGATCTGATACAAAAGGGCTCTCTTTTTTCATGCTATGCTAATGTACTTTATGTACATGACTTTTTCAGACACGGTTCTAATTTAGGTGGTTATGGGAAAACAGTAATCCCAACTCAAGTGAACACCGATTTAGGTTTTGCTTATACTTTTCCTAAAAACAAATTAACAGTAAGCTTTGATATTCGAAATGTTTTCGACAATCAAATATTCGATAATTACGCATTACAAAAACCTGGCCGAGGTTACTACGGTAAACTAACATATAATATATTTTAAAAAATGAATCATTTAAAAATCAATTTTATGAATACTAACATTAAATCAATATTAAAACTAACTTTTGCATCAGCATTGGCACTTAGTATATTTTCTTGTAGCGACAGTAACGACGACAATATTGCTCCTCCAGACCCATCAGCAGAACGTCCTTATCATTTAGTTTTAGGTGTCGGCTCTACTGATGACTCTACAACGTACTCGCAAGGGGTAACAATAACACAAATGCAAGATCCAAATACAACGTTTAGTTATAATAATTATGGTTTTGAAGTACCTTCTACAAGAACAGCTCGTTTATATACTTCAGACGATGGACTAACACTTTATAATTTAAATTACGGTGGTGGAGACATTGCTAAATACAATTACATAAGCGGACAAAACTATTCTCTAATTTCGAATACAGATGTACAAGCTGTAATGGGAACTGCATATCCGCGTTGGACAAAGATTAACGAAGACTATGCTTCGATTCAAAATGTAGTTACAGAAAATGTTTATGACGATCCTAACGCTGAAAGTCCAGTGTACTTAAGAACAAAATCAACAGTAACCTTAGCTTTAATCAACCTGAATACAATGATTGTTGAAACTAACAATACATTTGAATTCCCTTGGAATGAAGCAGAAGCTTCTCAAGGTATTAATGTATTCCGTATTGACGCTCCAGTTCTTTCTAATGGAAAATTATACTATGGGGCTGCCAAGAGACATTACAATGCGTTAACAGGCGAAAATGACACTATGGTTTATGAAGATGCAGAAACTTTAGTAGTAGATTATTCTACTTTAGGAAATCCTACAACATTAAGAACAGATATCGATGGTGTCGCTGGTTCTACTAACGGTTACAGAACACCTGTTGCACATACAGACGAAAAAGGAGATATTTACCAACTAGTAACTTCTGGTGATGCAACTATTTTAAGATTAGACAATGGCGAATATGATGAGTCTTATGGAGCATTTAATATTAAAGACGCATTAGGCCACGCTGCAGAAGCGAATACAGGATGGTTTTATGTTGGAAATGGAATTGGTTACGTGCCAGTTTTAAATACCGACGAAGGTGATAGTGCAAGCTCTTACTGGTATGTTGTTCGTGTAGATGTATACAATAAGACAGCCGTTAAAATGAATATTTCTGAGTCACTTTGGTTAAGACAATACCAATGGGCTAGTGTAATTGAAGGCGAATTATATATGGCTTTAACTCCACTTGGAGGAACAGGAAACATCTATATTTTCGATCCAACAGATGCTAGTGCTAATGGATTTACTAAAGGTGCTACTTTACAAACTGGAAATGATGCTTTTTACATCGGACTTTTCTAGAGAAATCTTTTAAAAACTAGCTAAAGTAAAATTTCTAAGCAATGCTTTTAATTAGAACTTAAGTCAATAAAAAAGCCTGATTAACAAATGTTAATCAGGCTTTTTAAATATTATAATTTTAGTAAATTATAAATTAAGACTTGTATGAAATTTCTGTTACACGTAATGTGTTTACCATTCCTTTATCTTGAATAGGCATAGCCGCTAAACTAATCAGCATATTACCTTCTTCTAAATATCCTTTTTCACAAGCTAATCTGTTTACATCTTCTATAGTTTCATCTGTACTTACAAATTTATCGTAATAAAATGCCTTAACACCCCATAATAGATTTAATTGTGTTAAGATACGTCTGTTAGATGTGAATACTAAAATATGAGCTGATGGTCTCCAAGCTGAAATTTGGAACGCTGTATAACCACTATTTGTTAATGTAGAAATAGCTTGTGCGTTAATTTCGTTTGCCATGTTAGCAGCATGAAAACAAATCGATTTTGTAATATAACGTTTCGTACGAATATGTGGTGGAGATTGTGGCACTTTAATAAGTGGTGAATCTTCTACACTCTTAATAATATTCGACATTTGTTTAATAACCTGAACTGGATATTTACCTACAGATGTTTCTCCCGAAAGCATAACCGCATCTGCACCATCCATTACAGAATTGGCAACATCGTTAACTTCTGCACGCGTTGGAGTTAAACTATCGATCATAGTCTCCATCATCTGTGTTGCAATAATTACAGGAATTCTAGCTTTTTTAGCACATAGTACTAATTGCTTTTGAATTAACGGTACTTCTTCTGCAGGAATTTCTACACCTAAATCACCACGAGCAACCATTAAACCATCGCAATACGCAACAATTTTATCGATATTCTCTACAGCCTCAGGTTTTTCTATTTTTGCAATAATTGGAATTTTTTCTGCACTATGCTCTTTAATAAGCTCTTGAAGTTGCATTAAATCTTCTGCATGACGCACAAAAGATAATGCCATCCAATCTACCTGTAAAGAACATGCAAATATTGCATCTTCTATATCTTTCTCTGTAAGCGCTGGCTGAGAGATATTAGTATTGGGAAGGTTTACACCTTTTTTAGATTTTAGAGGACCTCCTTGAATTACTCTAGCAGTTACCTCGTCTACATTGTTACTAGATATAACTTCAAAAAGTAATTTACCATCATCAAGAAGAATTCGTTCTCCTGGCTTAGCATCTTGTGGAAATTGTTTATAGGTCATGTAAACACGATCCTTGGTTCCTTCAAATCTTTCGCCAGTAGCAAAGATTATCTCGTCTCCAGGGTTTACAAAAACATCATCTTTCATTACTCCTACACGAAGCTTTGGACCTTGTAAATCTCCTAGTATTGCAGCATTATAACCGAATTCATCATTCAGTTCACGAATCATTTTAATACGCTCCGTAACATCTGCATAATCAGCATGAGAAAAATTAATTCTAAATACATCGACACCTTCGTCTAACATACCTTTTAGAACTTCTTTTGTGCTCGTCGCTGGCCCTAAGGTGGCCACTATTTTGGTTTTCTTTCTTTTCAACATTAATTAAAAATTAAATTGTCTTTAGATTTTATCTGATCCACATTTACCGTGTATGTTGTAATAACTTGAGGTATTTGCTGGATTCTATTTACTATTAATTGTTCACTTATTTGCAAGTCTTCTTTCGTAATCTTCATTAAATAATCTACAGTTTTTAACTCAGGAATTAAGTTATAAGACTTTATAATTTTTTCTTCATTTGTAAACAACGAACCAGAGCTGTGTAAGCTATCCTCTTCACGTTTACATATATTGGACACCAAATTATATGTAATTAAATTTGAATCGTCCTTCCATTCAAAAATGGAATAAGCAGCCGAAAAATACTTATAATCGATATCTTGTTCTCTTCTCGTAAGGCTTAATTCTAAATTTTTATTTAAATAATAAGCCAATCTATAATCTTCTAATCTGCTGTGTATGGCAATTAAAATATAATCGACGTCTTCTAAAAAGTCCTCAAGATTAAGTTTATGAATGGCCATAATTGTTACTTTATATATGTAAAGATAACATTTATAAGCATTAATAAATTACCTTTTAGCTTAACTTAGTGTTATATTTTTACGAAAACGTTTTAGTTTACGCGAATTTTTAAAAAAAACACAAGCGTATGTAGTACTACTAGTTAATTTTCGAAATTTGATTCTGAAACACAAAAAATGCACGTTTTGATGCTTTTTCTTCTGCTTTCTTTTTAGACGTTGCTCTGGCTTTTGCAACCACTTTTTTATCTATAGCTAATTTTACAGCAAAATGTCTAATATCATCATTCCCTGTGTCGTCGTACACATTATATTCAAAAGTTTTCTTTTCTTTCTGGCACCACTCTATAAGTAAACTTTTATAGCTTATTACCTTACCTTCAAGCTGTTCAATATCAACAAAAGGAATAATTATACGTTTGTAAATAAATTTTTCGCAATATTTAAAACCACGATCTAAATAAATAGCACCTATTAAGGCTTCGAATAAATTACCATGGATATTATCGCCAAATTGGCCTTTTGGAATTTTACTTTCAATTAAATCTATTAAAAGCAAATCTCGACCAAGTTCATTTAAATGCTCTCGGCTAACAATCTTAGAACGCATTTTGGTAAGATAACCTTCATCGCCTGCAGGAGCTTCTGTATATAAGTAAGAAGCAATTACAGAGCCAAGCATGGCATCTCCTAAAAACTCTAAACGTTCGTAATTAATGGCATTTCCCTTCGGGTCTCTAATATTCATAGAGCGATGGGTGAAAGCGGTCTTGTAATAGCTTTCCTTTTTAGGTTTGAAACCTAAAATTTTGGTAAGAGAAACAAAAAAATTCCCGTTATTTTTAAAACGGGAATTTAATATGTTACGAATGTTTTTCATTCGAATTTAATCTTCTAATTTTCTGAATAATACACAGGCGTTGTGACCGCCAAATCCAAAGGTATTACTCATAACCACTTTAACATCGCGTTTTTGCGCTACGTTAAGTGTTAAATTTAACTCTGAGTCAATGTTTTCATCAAAAACCTCATGGTTAATTGTTGGCGGAACAATACCATATTCCATTGCTAAAATAGCAGCAATAGATTCTATAGCACCAGCCGCACCTAACAAGTGACCCGTCATAGATTTTGTTGAATTAATGTTGATATTTTTAGCGTGCGCGCCAAAAACTTCAGTAATTGCTTTTAATTCGGCTACATCACCAAGAGGTGTAGAAGTTCCATGTGTATTAATATGGTCTACATCTTCTGGTTTTAAACCTGAATTTTCTAAACAATTGCGCATTACAGCCATAACGCCTATACCTTCTGGATGTGGTGCCGTCATATGATATGCATCTGATGACATTCCTCCACCCATAACTTCTGCATAAATTTTAGCGCCTCTTGCTTTTGCATGCTCATATTCTTCAAGAATAATTGCCCCTGCACCTTCTCCCAACACAAAACCATCTCGGGTTGCGTCAAAAGGTCTAGATGCTGTTTCTGGACTTTCATTTCTGGTCGATAAAGCATGCATGGCATTAAAACCACCCATTCCTGCAATAGTTACGGCAGCTTCACTACCTCCTGTTACAATGACGTCGCATTGACCTAAACGAATATAGTTTAGAGCGTCTATCATAGCATTTGCAGAAGATGCACAAGCTGAAACTGTAGTATAGTTAGGCCCCATAAATCCATGTTTAATAGATATGTTACCTGGTGCTATATCTGCAATCATTTTAGGTATAAAAAATGGGTTGAATCTTGGTGAACCATCGCCTGCCGCAAAGTTTAAAACTTCGTTTTGGAATGTTTCTAAACCACCAATTCCCGCACCCCAAATCACACCTACTCGTAATTTGTTTATGGTATCTAAATCTAACTTAGAATCTATTATAGCTTCGTCTGAAGCTACCATAGCATACTGGGTAAATCGATCCATTTTACGAGCCTCTTTTCTGTCAAGAAAATCGGTAGGATTAAAGTTTTTTAATTCGCAAGCGAATTTAGTTTTGAACTTCTCAGTATCAAAATATGTTATAGGAGCAGCACCACTTTTACCACTAATTAGAGCTTCCCAATATTCATCTTTGGTATTCCCTATGGGTGTTAGTGCTCCTAAACCTGTAACTACTACTCGCTTTAGTTCCATAAAAATCTTTTCCTTATTTTGCAGCTTCTATGTATGATATAGCTTGACCAACTGTTGCAATGTTTTCTGCTTGATCATCTGGAATTTGAATATCGAATTCCTTTTCGAATTCCATAATCAATTCTACAGTGTCTAATGAATCTGCTCCTAGGTCGTTCGTGAAGCTAGCTTCAGTTACAACTTCGTTCTCATCAACACCTAATTTGTCTACGATAATCGCTTTTACTCTTGATGCAATGTCTGACATAATCTTTAATTTTAAGTTTTAAATAAGGTGCAAAAATAAAAAACTTTATTTTAAAACACGCTTTTAGTTTGAAAATAGTGAATGTAAATTAACAAATTTAAACTGAAGTAATTTAATTTTGCACGAAAAGTATTAAGTATTATTATTTTTTCATCAAAAAATCAAAGCCGTTTTAAGGACTAACATACAGTGTTTACAGCGCTTTTAATGCTTTTTAAACAAAAAAACATAACACATGAAACGTATTGTAATTTTCGCTTCTGGATCAGGATCGAATGCTGAAAACTTAATAAAATACTTTAAAACAAAATCTGATGCTTCAGTAATCCTGGTTTTAACTAACAATCCTCATGCCAAAGTACTAGACAGATGTAAAACCTTAGATGTAAGCGCCCTGTCATTTAATAGAGTGGCATTTTCAAAAACTAACACCGTTTTAAACATTTTAGAAAGTGTAAATCCAGACCTTATTGTTTTAGCTGGTTTCTTGTGGAAATTCCCGGAATCCATCCTAAATGCCTATCCTAATAAAGTAATTAATGTACATCCTGCTTTACTACCAAAATTTGGAGGAAAAGGGATGTATGGAATGTCTGTTCATGAAGCAGTGGTCGAAAATAAAGAGACGGAAACAGGTATTACAATACATTATGTAAATGAAAATTATGATGAAGGCGCAACCATTTTTCAAGCAACATGTCCAGTCTTAAAAACAGATACAGCTAAAGATGTTGCAGCTAAAATTCATAAATTAGAAATGGAACATTTTCCAAAAGTAGTTGAAGAATTATTAAAATAAATACAGGTTTTAGCAAAATTAGATGTCAAAAAAGAAGAAATACTATACCGTTTGGAAAGGACATAAACCAGGAGTTTACGAAACTTGGAATGCGTGTAAAGCGCAAACTAAAGATTACCCAAGCGCCGTTTATAAATCTTTTCCAACATTAGCTGCCGCAAAACACGCATTAAATAGTAATCCTAAAGATTTTATAGGAAACAAATCCTTTACAAGTGGATTAACTACTGAACAATTAAAAAAAATTGGTCAGCCTAATTATAATTCTATTGCTGTAGATGCCGCTTCAAGTGGAAATCCTGGTATAATGGAATACCGTGGCGTGGAGACTAAATCTAAAAGACAGCTATTTATTCAAGGCCCTTTTCAGCAAGGCACAAATAATATTGGTGAATTTCTAGCTATTGTCCATGGCTTGGCTTTACTCAAAAAAAACAATAGCACTCTATTAATATATACAGATTCTAAAACAGCTATAAGTTGGGTTAAAAAGAAAAATTGCAATACCAAACTAGAACGTACCGATAAAAACAAAGATGTATTCGATTTAATAGATCGTGCCGTAAGTTGGCTAAAAAATAACGACTATATAACGACAATAGTGAAATGGGAAACCAAAGCCTGGGGAGAAATCCCTGCAGATTTTGGAAGAAAATAATGATAATCAACTATGGTTTAGTACATAAATTGGATTTATTTTAAGATGAATAAATAACAAGTATTCGTACAGAAAAACTATATTTGCCAAAAAATTTGACACCTCTTTATGAGCCAATTAGTAATCGTTGGGACCGTAGCTTTTGATGCTATTGAAACCCCATTTGGAAAAACTGATAAAATTCTTGGTGGCGCTGCCACTTACATAGGATTATCTGCCTCGCAGTTTAATGTAGATAGCGCTGTCGTTTCTGTAGTAGGAAACGATTTCCCACAAGACTATCTAGAATTATTATCTAATAGAAACATCGATATTTCAGGTCTTGAAATCGTAAAAGACGGAAAAACATTCTTTTGGAGTGGCCGTTATCATTACGATATGAATACTAGAGACACTTTAATAACCGAATTAAATGTACTCGCAGATTTTAATCCGATTGTTCCTGAAGCATATAAAACTGCTGAAGTTGTAATGCTAGGAAATTTACATCCTTTAGTTCAACTTGGTGTTTTAGATCAAATGACGACTAAGCCAAAATTAGCAATCTTAGATACTATGGATTTCTGGATGGATAACGCTTTAGAAGATTTACACAAAGTAATTGCTAGAGTAGATGTACTTACCATTAACGACGAAGAAGCAAGACAATTAACTGGAGAATATTCTTTAGTTAATGCTGCTCAAAAAATATTTAAATTAGGACCACAATTTGTAGTCATTAAAAAAGGAGAACACGGGGCTTTATTATTTCATAAAGACGACATTTTCTCTGCACCTGCATTACCATTAAAAAGTGTATTCGACCCAACAGGAGCTGGAGATACTTTTGCAGGAGGATTTGCAGGTTTTCTAGCAAATTCTGGTGATTATACATTTTCAAACATGAAAACAGCCATTATATATGGTTCGGCTTTAGCCTCGTTTTGTGTTGAAGAATTTGGAACAGAACGTTTACAAAAAGTCACAACCGAAGAACTAAACCTCCGACTGCAACAGTTTAAGGAGTTAACAACATTCAATATAGATTTATCATAAAAAAACGCGCGCTTTCTAAAAGCGCGTTTTTTAATTAATTTTATAATATATACAATGAGCGATGCTTTAAAACATGAATGCGGTATAGCACTCATAAGACTTTTAAAACCATTAGAATACTATAAAGAAAAATATGGTACTGCATTTTATGGCGTAAATAAAATGTATCTAATGATGGAAAAACAACACAATCGCGGTCAAGATGGTGCTGGTTTTGCAAGTATTAAATTAGACACTCAGCCTGGCGAACGCTATATAAGCAGAGTACGGTCTAATGCTCAACAACCTATTCAAGATATATTCGCTCAAATTAACGAAAGAATAAATCAAGAATTAACAGACCATCCAGAATACAATGATGATGTGGCGCTTCAGAAAAGACACATTCCTTATGTAGGCGAAGTACTTTTAGGTCATGTACGTTATGGTACTTTCGGAAAAAACAGTGTAGAAAGTGTTCACCCTTTTTTAAGACAGAACAACTGGATGCACAGAAACTTAATTCTTGCTGGTAACTTTAACATGACTAATGTTAATGAGTTATTCGACAATTTAATTCGCATCGGACAACATCCAAAAGAAAAAGCAGACACCATTACAATAATGGAAAAAATCGGTCATTTTTTAGACGATTCTGTGGCAAAAAAATACAAACAATTAAAAGCTGAAGGCTATTCTAAAACAGAATGTTCTCCATTAATTGCAGAACGTTTAAACCTAGGTAAAATTCTAAAAAGAGCAGGAAAAAACTTCGATGGAGGTTACGCTATGGCTGGAATGTTAGGTCATGGAGATTCTTTTGTATTTCGTGATCCAGCAGGGATAAGACCCGCATATTATTACCAAGACGACGAGGTTGTTGTAGTCGCTTCAGAACGTCCTGTAATCCAAACTGTGTTTAATGTAGATTTTGATAAAGTTAAAGAACTTGATCCTGGTCATGCCATCATCACAAAAAAATCCGGAGAAGTTAAAATTGAAAAGATTTTAGAACCTACAGAACGTAAAGCATGTTCTTTCGAACGTATTTATTTCTCTAGAGGAAGTGATGCAGAAATATACCAAGAGCGTAAAACATTAGGTAAATTATTAATGCCTAAAGTTCTTGAAACTATTAATTACGATACCAAAAACTCAGTATTCTCTTATATTCCAAATACAGCAGAATCTTCATTTTATGGAATGATAGAATCTGTTGAAGATTTCTTAAATAAGAGAAAAACAAAAGCGATAATTGAAGGAGAAAACTTATCTGAAGAGCAAGTTACCGAGATACTAAAAGAGCGTCCTAGAATTGAAAAAATTGCGATTAAAGATGCTAAACTTCGTACGTTTATTACAGAAGACAGTAGCCGTGACGATTTAGTAGAACACGTTTACGATGTTACTTATGGCGTAGTTAAAAACACAGATAACATTGTTATTATAGACGATAGTATTGTTCGTGGTACAACACTTAAGAAAAGTATTATTAGAATGCTAGACCGTTTGCACCCTAAACGTATAGTTGTTGTATCGTCTGCACCACAAATTCGTTATCCAGATTGTTACGGTATCGATATGGCAAAACTGGAAGCGTTAGTTGCTTTTAGAGCCATGCTAAGCTTACTTGAAGACCATAATAAATACCATTTAGTTGAAGAGGTATATAATAAATGTAAAGCTCAAGTAGATTTAAAAGATACTAAAGTTAAGAATTTTGTAAAAGAATTATACGATCAGTTTACAGATGATGAGATATCGACAAAGATTGCAGTACTTATTTCTGACGACACTATAAATGCAGAAGTGCATACTATTTTCCAAAGTGTCGAAAATTTAAATAAGGCGTGTCCTAAGAATTTAGGAGACTGGTATTTTACAGGAAATTACCCAACACCAGGAGGTAATCGCGTAGTAAACAGAGCATATATCAATTTCTTTGAAGGGAATAACCAACGTGCTTATTAACAATTTCTTAGATGCGAATTTCGTAGTTTAAGCACTACAAAATTACGTTTTATCTAATTTTAATGCACTTTATCTAAAAGATTATATGATATTGTAAAAATATTCTAATTTGGCAGAACCATAACATAAGTAGGTTAAGTTCATGGTAGATTTGGGGCAAAAAAGGTGAACTAACGTTCACCTTTTTTATTTTAAACATGTTTCCTTAATATGTATGCATTAAATTATTTCATGATTCTAGAATTATAAAAATAATAGCTTCTAAGTGTCGTTTATCTGAAATCTAATAAATCCGACTTGGTTGCAAGAAATTAGCAAAAAAATCCATTTAAAACCGCAACAACAGTTTTAAATGGATTTTTTTATCTTAAAGACAAGATCTTCGTGATTTTCGTCTAAAGCGCTTAAATCAATTAAAAACAATGTTAAACATTCTCAATATTAGTTATCTATATTTTTATTTATTTGGATGCGTATTTAATTTTTTTACTATTGCCGAAGATGCATTATCTGCATAAATTCCATAAGCGTTTACAACAATTCCTTTTAAATTATCTTTATTAGACGAAATGGCATAAACAATCATTTCGTCTCCTGGGTCGCTATCTCCTTCGAATCGATAAAAATGATCTATTTCAAAATCATCTGGAGATAAAACGGTTGAAGTTAAATGACAAATCAGACATTCTTTATCTGATAAGATTGAAAAATCAATGGTATAACCTAACTTTTTAAGGTCGGTCATGGCTTCTGTAACTGTATCGTAATTTTTGCGTTCCATAATTGTATGTTTTTATAAATTACTGATATCAAAGATACTAAAACAAAACACAGCCACCTTCAGTAAATTTGAAGGTGGCTGTGTTTTAATATATTCGAAATACTAAATTAAAAATCTAAATCTGCTGGAACGTCCTGATTTGGTGTTTTATCATCGTTTGCAGAAGAACTTGAATCATCATAACAATCTACACGAATGGTTAATTCTTCAGGCTCCTGAAAAGCAGCTGTCGATATATCTAAATCTTTATCTTCATAACAACTTTTCATATACGATCCCCAAATCGGTAATGCCATAGAAGCTCCTTGACCATAAGTAATGGTTTTAAAGTGTACAGCTCTATCTTCTGCACCAACCCAAACTCCTGTAACTAAATTAGGCACCATTCCCATAAACCAACCATCACTCTGGTTTTGTGTCGTTCCTGTTTTACCTGCTATTGGATTTGTTAATTGGTAAGGATATCCCGTCATGATTTCGCGATACATCGCATTCCATTTTTCTGCACCTTGAGTTCTTAAACGTGCACCTGAACCTCCTTCGGTAACACCTTCTAAAAGTTTCACGGTAACATAAGCAACCTCCTCACTTAAAACATCTTTTGTTTTAGGTGTAAACTGATATAAAATCGTGTTATTTTTATCTTCGATATTAGTCACCATTACAGGCTCTGTATATACGCCTTGGTTTGCAAATGTAGCATAAGCTGCCACCATTTCGAAAACACTTAAATCTACGGTTCCTAAGGCTATAGAAGGTACTTCTGGAATTTCGGTAGTTACTCCTAATTTATGAGCCATATCTATAACATGTGCAGGTCCTACTTTATCCATTAAACGTGCAGTAATGGTATTTACAGAATTTGCTAAAGCATTTTTAAGTGTTCTTGAACCTCCATATGTAAGTCCAGAATTTTCCGGACACCAATCTTTTATATTACCCCAACGTCCTTCTTCGATACAATAAGGTACATCTGGAAATTCGTCGCATGGCGATAAATGTAACTGATCTATAGCTGTTGCATACACGAAAGGTTTAAATGTAGACCCAACTTGACGCTTTCCTTGCTTTACGTGATCGTATTGAAAATGACGATAATTCATTCCTCCTACCCATGCTTTTACATGCCCTGTTATAGGATCCATAGACATCATGCCTGGATGTAAAAACTTCTTGTAGTAACGCATGGAATCTATAGGTTTCATAATCGTATCGATTTCACCTTTCCATGAAAATACTGTCATTGGAATAGCGACATTAAACGACTCAATAATTTCTTCGTCAGATTTTTTAGAATCGCGTTTCATTTTTCGCCAACGTTCAGACTGACGCATAGAGCGGTTCATTAAGCCATCTATTTCCTCATCATTTAGACCTAAAAATGGTGTTGTTGGATTTCTTTCTGGAGTATTCTGAATATCAAACTCGGCCTGTAAGTTTATCATATGGCTTTGTACTGCATCCTCGGCATATTGTTGCATACGCGAATCTATAGTCGTGTACACTTTTAATCCATCACTATACAAGTTGTATTTTGTGCCATCTGCTTTTGGATTATTATCAATCCATTCTTTCATAAACTTCTTTAAATACTCTCTAAAATATGTTGCAATACCTTCACGATGCGATTCTGGCGTGTAGTTTAAACCTAAATCTGTTTGCTGTAAAGAATCTTTAATACGCTCTGTGATATACCCATATTTACTCATTTGTAATAAAACCACATTTCTACGATTTGTAACACCTTCTACATTCGTTCTCGGATTATATAATGCAGAGTTTTTAAACATTCCAACAAGCATAGCAGATTCTTTTAAATCTAGCTCGTTAGGTTGTTTATTAAAATAAATACTCGCCGCACTTTTAATACCATCGGCATTATTTAAAAAGTCGTAAATATTAAAATACTGAGCTATAATTTCTTCTTTAGTATATTGGCGCTCTAAACGGATGGCAATAATCCATTCTTTTATTTTTTGCCCAATACGTTCCACAATGTTTCTAGAACCTTCACCATGAAATAATTTTTTGGCTAATTGTTGAGAAATGGTACTACCACCACCACTTTGCCCCATATTTACCACAGCTCTTAGTGTCCCACGAGCATCGATACCTGAATGTTCAAAAAATCGAGCATCCTCGGTAGCTATTAAGGCATCGACCAAGTGCTGAGGCAATGCTTCATAAGCAACAGGCGTACGGTTGTCATTAAAATAAAATTTACCTAAAGTCTTCCCGTCTGAAGAAATAATTTCTGTTGCCAGATTTGTTTTAGGGTTTTCTAACACCGTGTGATCGGGTAAATCCCCAAATACTGAAGCTGATAAAAACAGCAAAACAACAGCGATAACGCCTGTAAGGAAAAGAACCCAAAACCAACGAATATATGTACCGTAGCTTTGCTTTTTAACCGGTTGTTTCTTTTTTGCCATAGTTTTAATGTGTTGATGGTTTTTCTATTCTGAATCCAACATCTGTAATGCCGTCTAGGTTTGTTACACCATTTACTTTGCCACTTTCTCTCATGGCCTGTTGTATATTAACAGTATAATTTCCAGATTCATTTAAAATGAAACCTTCTTTATACCACAATTTATTTTCTTTTATACTACCGAATCCTTCACCTAAAAATTCACCATTAGGTTGAGCCATTTTATACTCTAAAGTATCGGTTACTGTTTTCCCATGCGGAAATTCCACATCTACTATTAAAAATAAATTGCTGTATTTATAAGCCTCGTTATTTCTAATATTTAAGAATAAATTATAAGCGTTTGTAGTATCTGGAGGGGTAAAATTAAACTGAACCACATCCTCTTTATTCCAAGCACCAGGAACCGATTTATAAGCATCGAATACCTGGTTAGAATCGCAAGCGGAGAACACCAAAAACATACTTAAAAAAAATAAAATCGAACTATTTTTGGGCATCTGTATCCGGTTTTGGTTTCTGATTAGGATTCTGGTTTGGATTTGGCTTAGCGTTCGGATTTTGATTCTGTTTATTTTGAGGTTTTCTCTTACTTCTGTTTCGGTTATTTCTATTGCTTTTTGGCTTTACTTCTCCCTCTGCAGCATTTGGATTTGGTTTTGGTTTTGCATTAGGGTTAGGATTCGGTTTTGCCTTCGCGTTTGGGTTTTGATTCGGGTTTGCTGGTTTTCTTCTAACAGGTCTTTTTGTTGTAGGCTTAGTTACAACAGCGGTGTCGCTAGTATTAGTATCAGCGTTAGTATTGGTGATATTTGTGTTTTTATTAGTTCTTTTTCTCTTAGACTTTTTAGGCTGATCGAAACGTGTTAAACTATCTTGCCCTACAACGTTCTCGAACTCTACTTTAGTATCTTCTAATAAATCTACTGCATACTCTTCTAAACTCGCAACAGGTTCATTTTTCTTATTTAATGCAATAATTTCTTTGGCTTGTTCTATAGTAATTTTGTGCCAATTCATCCATTCACCTTCGTAAGCATACCACATATGACCTTTAAAAATATCTGTTTTCTGACAAACAGCAGTACCTTTTTCAGTCTTAAGTTTAACTTCGGTTTTAGGAAATTCTTTTAACGCATCTAAATATGTGTCTAGTTCGTAATTTAAACAACATTTTAGCTTCCCACATTGTCCTGCTAATTTCTGTGGATTTAATGATAATTGCTGATATCTGGCAGCAGATGTACTTACCGATCTAAAATCTGTTAACCATGTAGAACAACACAACTCACGCCCACAAGATCCTATACCTCCTAAACGAGATGCTTCCTGACGGAAACCAACTTGTTTCATTTCGATACGGGTTCTAAATTCGCGTGCAAAAACTTTAATTAATTCTCTGAAATCTACACGTTCTTCGGCAGTATAATAAAAGGTGGCTTTACTAGCATCTCCTTGGTATTCGATATCCGAAATCTTCATATGAAGTTTTAAATCGATTGCGAATTGTCGCGCTCTAACTTTCATAGGCTCTTCTTTATCTCGAGCTTCAGACCAAATATCTATATCGCGTTGCGATGCTTTTCTGTATATTTTTAAAATCTCTCCATCTTGAGGGATTTTTTTTCGTTTCATTTGTACTCTCACCAATTCTCCGGTAAGGGTAACCATACCAATATCGTGGCCATTTGCTGCTTGAGTAGCGACAATATCACCAATACTTAGCGTTAAATTTTCGATATTTTTATAGTATTCTTTTCGTCCGTTTTTAAAACGCACTTCAATCCAATCAAAAGGCGCTTCACCATTTGGAAGCGACATATTGGCTAGCCAATCGAATACCGTTAGTTTATTACAACTATCCGTTCCGCATGTTCCATTACTCTTGCAGCCTTTAGGTTGGCCGTCTTTCCCTGTTGAACAACTTTCACAAGCCATAAATTTATGTATATATAGATTCTGATAATCAAGGATTAACAGAAGAAAATTAGTAAAATGAAGTTTCAATTTTTAAAACCTCAACCAAAGGCAAGAAGGATAAACCTAACACTCACTTTGGATTGTAAAGATATGATTATTCTAAAGACTTGAAAAAAAGAAATTTTAATTCAATTTAACTTCATAATTTAATCTACTTTATCAATTATTTTTAACATTTATAATGTTTACCGGACATGCTTTTGAAGCATTTTCACAGGCCTCTAAAATTGAGTAATCATTACTTTTTAATGTAAAAAAACCTTTCTTTTCCTGACCGTGTAACAACACCGTTTTTCCGTCTTTTTTAGACATCTGGAATTGCAGAGGCGCCATTTCTACACAATAATTACAACCAATGCATTTATTGCGTTGCAACGAGATTATAACCATTATGCTTCGACTTTATTTTCAACAATTTTATATAACTTATCGGATGGTCGAATTCTAAATTTTAAAGGCATGGTTACCAGATCTCCTTTGGTTCCTTTATCAGATTTTAAATCATTCACCATAAGGTCTTCCACTTGCATTTCTTGAGCTCCAGTTGTTGGACCTGTAATTAAAATGGTATCACCTACAGCAACATCGAAGGCTTCAATTTTAAATTCACCTATTTGTGCTTGCGGATAAAAATGTGTGCCTTTTCCTAAATACACTTTCTTTTGTGTAGCGTGCGAACCAGAACCTGTACTCCATTCTCCTAACTTCTGACCTAAATAATACCCACTCCAGAATCCGCGATTATAAACTTTTTCAAGCTCTTGCATCCAACCAATCACTTTTTCCTTATCGTAAGTGCCTTCTGAAATACTATCGATAGCATCGCGATAACATTTTATAACTTTCGCAACATATTCTGGCGCTCTACCACGACCTTCAATTTTTAAAACTTTGATTCCTGCATCTACAATTTCATCTAAGAAATCTATAGTACATAAATCTTTCGGAGACATGATGTATTCGTTATCCAATTCCATTTCGAAACCAGTTTCCTGATCTACAACCGTATATTTTTTTCTGCAATTTTGTTTACAAGCACCACGATTGGCCGAAGAGTTCGCCGAATGTAAACTCAAATAACATTTTCCAGAAACGGCCATACAAAGTGCACCATGACCAAAAATTTCAACCTCAACTAAATTCCCAGAAGGGCCTTTAATTTGTTCCTTCTTAATAGCTTCTGTAATGTTCTTAACCTGACGTAAACTCAGCTCGCGACTTAACACCATAGTATCTGCAAACAATGCATAAAATTTAACCGTCTCTATATTAGTGACGTTAATTTGAGTAGAAATATGAACTTCAATCTCCAACTCTCTCGCCATAGCTATAACGGCCTGATCCATAGCAATAACTGCAGTTATATTTGCAGCTTTAGCTTGTTTTAGAAGTGTTTTTACTATAGATAAATCGTGATCGTAAATAATGGTATTTAACGTTAAATACGTTCTTACGTTTTTAGATTCGCAACGTTTCGCTATTTCAGGAAGATCGTCTAGCGTAAAATTCACCGTAGCACGCGCTCTCATATTTAATTGTTCTACACCAAAATACACCGAGTTTGCACCATTGTCTAATGCGGCCTGAAGGGATTCGAAATTTCCCGCCGGAGCCATTAATTCTATATGTTGCATCGGTTAATCTTTTGTAGAATCCGTGTTGAAGTTTTCGGTAATATTTCTGAGATCTTTTTTAAACGGCAAATGATCTGCACGTCCTTTTTTAAAGATATCGTTACTATTTCCTTGTCCTTTACGTAATGCTTTTTGTTCTTCGAAAGGCAAACTATGGATCTCTTTACAGGTTGTTGAACAACAGTTGTCCATTTCTATCTTACATTTTTCACATTGAATGAATAACAAATGACACGCATCGTTCGCACAATTCTCATGCATATCTGCGGGTTCTCCACATTGGTGACAACATGCTATAACATCATCTGTAATACGTTCTGAACGCCGTTCGTCGAATACGAAATTTTTTCCTATGAATTTATTTTCAAGTTGGCCATCATTCACCTGTCTGGTGTATTCAATAATACCGCCTTCTAACTGAAACACATTTTTAAAGCCTTTGTGTTTAAAGTAAGCACTTGCTTTTTCACATCGAATTCCACCAGTACAATACATCACCAGTTTTTTATCGTCTTTAAAATCTTTTAAATCATGCTCTATTATAGGTAACGATTCTCTAAAGGTATCTACATCTGGACGACGTGCATTTTTAAAATGCCCAATTTCACTCTCGTAATGATTTCTCATATCTACAAGAATGGTGTTTTCGTCGTCTATTAATTCATTGAATTGAATAGCATCTACGTGCATCCCTTTATTGGTAACATCAAAAGTATCGTCGTTTAAACCATCGGCAACAATTTTATCACGTACTTTAACTTTCAATTTTAAAAACGACATATTATCTTGCTCTACAGCAATATTTAGTCGGATATCTTTTAAAAATGAAATAGTATCTAAATGGGTTTTGAACGCATTAAAGCGATCTGCTGGCAAGGACAGTTGTCCGTTTATACCTTCGTGAGCCACGTAAGTTCTACCTAAAACGTCTAAGTCGTTCCAGGCAATAAATAATTGGTCTCTAAATGTTTGAGGATTTTCAATTTTTGCGTACTGATAGAATGAAAGTGTTAATCGATCTTTTCCTGCTTTTTCGATTAACTCCGCACGTTCTTTAGCACTTAATTTATTGTACAGTTGCATGCTATACTAATGTTTTAAGGTTAAAAAATATTTTTGCAAAGGTACTGATTTTAGATAAAACACTACTTTTTAAACAAAAAAAAGCACATTGTAATTCCTTTAGATCTAAATTACCGAAATCTACTATTACTTTTTAACTTAAACTTCTCTTTTAATTTTCAATAATTTTGCTTACTTTATTAGTAGATAGAAAAACTAAAAAAAGGTTAGGTGATAAAATTGTTAGATGACCAAAGAAATAGTATTTTAGCAACTCTTATTTCAGTAAAAAAACACAATTAAATGAGCAAGGAAAAGGAAGCAAAATTAAAAGCACTACAACTAACTTTAGATAAATTAGACAAGACTTACGGTAAAGGTACCGTAATGAGATTGAGTGATAAAGCAGTGGTAGATATTGAAGCTATATCAAGCGGATCTTTAGGTTTAGATTTAGCTTTAGGCGTTGGAGGATACCCAAGAGGACGTGTTATAGAAATATACGGACCAGAATCTTCTGGTAAAACCACATTAACATTGCATGCGATTGCCGAGGCACAAAAAGCTGGAGGTATTGCTGCGTTTATTGATGCAGAGCATGCATTCGATAGATTTTATGCCGCTAAATTAGGTGTAGACATAGATAATTTAATTATTTCTCAACCAGACCACGGTGAACAAGCATTAGAAATTGCAGAAAACTTAGTACGTTCTGGAGCTATAGACATTGTAGTTATTGACTCGGTTGCTGCATTAACGCCAAAAAGTGAAATTGAAGGCGAAATGGGAGATTCTAAAATGGGTTTACACGCCCGTTTAATGTCCCAAGCTCTTCGTAAACTTACAGGTACAATTAGCAAGACCAACTGTACAATGTTTTTCATTAACCAATTACGTGAAAAAATTGGAGTAATGTTTGGAAACCCAGAAACAACAACTGGTGGTAATGCTCTAAAATTCTACGCTTCTGTGCGTTTAGACATTCGTAGATCTACTCAAATTAAAGATTCGGATGGAAATGTAATGGGTAACAAAACCAAAGTAAAAGTGGTTAAAAACAAAGTTGCTCCACCATTTAAAATAGCAGAATTCGACATTATGTACGGACAAGGAATTTCTAAAGTTGGGGAAATTTTAGATTTAGCTGTAGAATTAGAAATTGTTAAGAAAAGCGGATCTTGGTTTAGCTATCAAGATACTAAATTGGGACAAGGTCGTGATGCTGTAAAAATCATTATAAAAGATAATCCAGAATTATTTGAAGAGCTTGAACTTAAAATAAAAGCTGCTATTAAAGAAATGAAAGAATAAGTTATAACATTTATATTTCAACTTAAAATCAAATAATCCCGAATTTAATCGGGATTATTTGATTTCCCACGCAACCTTTCTAAAACTTTTACATCTAAAAAGAAATACTTATACTCATAAACTCATGAAAAAATTACTTTTATTATTCGTAGCAGCATTAACTTTAGCATCTTGCGATAATGACGACGACAACCTTAGTTACACTGACCAGTTTTTACCAACAGCATCGGCAATCGTTCCTGCAGAAATAAAGTTTGACACAAAAACCTTAATAACTATAACATACGAAGAGCCATCATCTTGTTATACTTATGATAGTCTTTCTTTTCTTAAAAGCACTGAAGTCATAGATAATGAAAATGGTGAGCCTATTTTAACTCAAATTAGAACAATTTCTGTAATTAACAGAGTGAACCAAGATAATGAATGTGCTGACTATGAAAGTGAAAATTACCCAAAACTAACAACTGCAGAATTCAATTTTTCTGAAACTGAATCAGGTCCATATCTTTTTAAATTCTGGGCTGGATTTGACGAAAACGGTAAGGATACATATTTAGAATACGAAACAATAGTTTTAGCAGAAGGAGAATAAGTTTTAACTTATTTATTCTTAGGTATACCTCAAAACTAAGGCTTTGAGAAAAAATAACACAAGTTAAAATCCCGATTTATTTCGGGATTTTTCGTTTTTAGACGCAACCTTTTGAAACGATCTGCATCTATAAATAAAAACATAGATACTCATGAAACAATTTCTTTTATTATTTGTAGCCGTATTAACACTTACTTCTTGTATTAATGACGACGATTACTCAAATTATGTATACGAATTTTTACCTACCGTATCAGCAGATGTTCCGGAACAAGTAGTTCTTGGAGAAACCTACAGAATAACAATAGATTATATTAAACCAACATCTTGTTATATTTTTGACGACATTTATTATGTTGCAACCAATGAAGATATAGATGACGTAGATGGTGAACCTATTTCAACTGAAATTAGAACAGTTGCTGTAATTAACGTTGTAAACGAAGATATTGACTGTACTGATCTTAGTGATGAAGAAGGACAAGCTACAGCACAATTTAATTTTGCGCCACAAAAAGTAGGTCCTTATCTTTTTAAATTTTGGATTGGTGAAGACGAAGACGGAGAGGATCTGTTTATAGAATACGAAACATTAGTTGTAGAATAATAATTCAAAATTAAAACTCCTTTGAGTTTAGAACAACTCATATATAATTGTAAACGAAATAAACTAAAAGCACAAAGTGAATTATATACGCTGTATGCAAGCAAATTATATTCGGTGTCTTTAAAATATTCTCGTAATACTGCAGAAGCCGAGGACAATCTGCAAGATGCCTTTATGACTATATTTAGCAAAATTTCTCAATATAAAAATAAAGGCTCTTTTGAAGGTTGGCTAAAACGAATTACAGTAAATACAGCATTGCAACGCTATCGCGAAAAAGGAGTTTTTGATATTATTAATGAAGATATTATAGATGAAACAGTAGAAGTTAACGACCAAGAAGATATCTCTTTAGATTATCTTTTAAAGTTAATTCAAACCTTACCAAATAGGTATCGCTTGGTCTTTAACCTTTATGTTTTAGATGGCTATTCTCATAAAGACATTGCAGATATGTTAGAAATTTCTGTAGGAACATCGAAATCCAATTTAGCACGTGCTAGATTATTCTTACAGGAGAAAATCGAAAAAGACAACTCAAATCTTGAATCACAATCTATTTAATGAGTGATAAAAAACACATAGACCGATTATTTCAAGAACGATTAAAAGATCTTGATGTAACACCAAACCCGAGAGTTTGGAGTGGTATTGAGACGAAATTAAAAGAACAAAAGAAAACTAAACGTGTAATCCCTATTTGGTGGCGCGCATCTGGTATAGCCGCATTATTACTGTTATTCTTAGCTTTAGGTAATTTCGTTTTTAACGAAACAATTACGCAGTATAATATACCAAATACTATTGTAGATACACCTAGTTCTGAGAGTACAAATCCTAAATCCGAAACTACTATCGGTTCAACTAAAAATACGGATACAACTGTTTCAGAAACACAATATCAAAAAGAAGACAGTACACATATAATTACTAAAAATGAAACACAAATTGCAAATCAGACAAAAAAAGAATCTGTTTCTAATCCAAGTAAAAAAGCAACTCAGTATAATGTGAATGACTCAGGATTAGTATCCAACAAAACAAATAAATCATCTAAAACAGAAGCAACATTACCTTATAATACTGTTGCGGCAAAAGAACATGAAACTTCAGAAACGCCTCAAAAAGCAAAGTCTTCTGAAATCCTTTTAAATGAATCTGAATTTCTTCAGAAGAACTCTAGAAGCGCTTCAAACGACAAGGAGAAATCAACAGGAGTTATACCAAACAAAAATTCGCCTTTAGATTCGTTAAGCATTGAAGCGGCCATAGCAGCTACTAAAGTGGTTCCTAAAACAGATCAGAAAACAAAAAAATGGGCTGTTCAACCAAATATTGCGCCTGTTTATTACAGTAGTACGGGTAAAGGCTCGCATTTAGACGACCAATTTGTAAATAACTCCAAATCTGGAGAGATTAACACAAGTTATGGTGTTGCCGTTGGGTATGCTCTTAACAATAAATTTAAAATAAGATCTGGTGTAAATAACTTAAAATTAAGCTTTAACACCAACGACGTTATTCTATTGGAAACGTTAGGATACGCAAACACAGGTATGCCAAGTTTAAAAAATATAGCAGCTACAAATCAGACCGAAAATTTATCTTTTTTTAGCTCTAGTAAAGTAGAGAATTTACAAAGTAGTTCCTTCATAAATTCTAACGAGAATAGTAGCGATATTAATCAGAATATAAGTTATTTTGAAGTGCCTTTAGAACTGGAATACTCCATTTTAAACAAGCGTATTGGTATTAATTTAATTGGTGGATTTAGTACTTTTATTTTAGAAGGCAACCGTATTTATTCTGAAGGGAATAACAGCAGAACGTATATTGGTGAAGCTACAAATATAAACGATGTAAGCTTTAGTACCAATTTTGGAATTGGTTTCGATTACAACTTTTCAGATCGGTTTAACATCAATTTAGAGCCTACTTTTAAATATCAGTTAAATGCATTCAACAATATCTCAGGAAGCTTTAATCCTTATATTATTGGTGTTTACACAGGTTTTAGCTATAAATTTTAGATTGTTCGCCTAAGATTATCTTGCGACTTGTATTTCTCTTTTTTCTTGAAATTGATACAATTGATTCAACATAATTTCTCGTGATTCTAATTTTAAGGCTTTAACATCCTTAAGAATTAAGCCTTTTGTAGGCAAGAATTCATGAACATGAGCACGCATTATCCCTGGACTTCCGCTAAAAAAATCGAACGAAAAACGGGCTTTATTATCGGCAAATGTAATAGGCACGATAGGAATTTGATGATTAATCGCTAAACGAAAAGCACCATCTTTAAATTGATCTAAAAGGATATCTTCATCGGAGACTCCTCCTTCTGGAAAAATACAAATACTTAAACCGGATTGTAATCGTTTTTCTGCACTTTGAAACACGGCATGTCTGCTTCGTAAATTATCACGATCGACTAAAATACATGTGCGTTTATAAAAAAAACCGAATAAGGGAATTTTGGCCAATTCCTTTTTTCCGACAAACACAAATGGATTTTTTATGGTAACCAACATCATCATAATATCTGTCATAGAAGTATGGTTGGCAATAAACATATAACTTTTGTTTTTTTTAGGCGCTTCTTCGCGTTCAATTTTCCAACGAAAACCCATTCCTATTAAAATAAACTTAGACCACAATCTGGCCATTTTATAATAGTATGGATACCAAGACTCCTTAGAAATAGAGATCAAGAGAAAAGGAAAGAGTATAAGTATAGGAATAGCAACCAAAATATAGAACCATATTCGATACAAAACCCAAAATATATATTTAAAAATTGTCATACACTTCAAAAATACACAATTGTATTGAGCTATTTTACTAAAAAAATTACCTTTGTCATTTAATAAGCACAATTATCATGGCAAGAATTTTAACGGGTGTTCAAAGCACTGGAACACCACATTTAGGAAATATATTAGGAGCAATTATTCCTGCAATAGAAATGTCTCAAGTAAAAACTAACGATTCGTATTTATTTATTGCAGATATGCACTCGTTAACTCAAATTAAAGATGCGGAAACCCTTAGACACAACACCTATTGCGTTGCAGCAACTTGGCTTGCCTTTGGTTTAGATGTTGAAAAAGTAGTGTTTTACAGACAAAGTGATATTCCTGAAACAACAGAGTTAAGCTGGTATTTAAGCTGCTTTTTTCCATACCAACGCTTAACTTTAGCTCATGGTTTTAAAGATAAAGCCGACCGCTTAGAAGATGTAAATGCTGGATTATTTACATATCCTATGCTTATGGCGGCAGATATTCTGTTATATGATGCCGAAATTATCCCTGTAGGTAAAGACCAGTTACAACATATTGAAATGACTCGTGATGTCGCGTCTCGTTTTCATGCAAAAATGGGAGAGACGTTTGTACTTCCAGAAGGTAAGATTCTAGAAGACGGTGTCTTAATCCCTGGTACAGATGGTGCTAAAATGAGCAAGAGTAAGGATAACTTGATTAATATTTTTCAAACCGATAAAAAATTACGCAAGCAAGTTATGAGCATCCAAACGGATAGCACACCACTTGAAGAACCAAAAGATTGGAGTACGTGTAACTGTTTTGCTATTTATAGTTTGTTAGGATCTGACGAGCAAATTGCAACAATGAAAGCTAATTATGAAAATGGTAATTATGGTTACGGACATGCTAAACAAGCCCTTTTTGAATTGATTGTTGAGCGCTTTGCTACCGAACGCGAACGTTTCGATTATTACATTAATAACCTTGAAGAAATAGATAAAACATTAGCTATTGGTGCCGAAAAAGCAAGACAAGTAGCAAAAAATACTTTAAGTCGAGTACGCGCTAAAGTAGGCTATTAATACCTCGTACAAATTTGTATCTTTAGAGTATATATTGCCCCTAAATTCTAAAAATATGCCTCCCTTAAAACTCCTACTATTTTTATTCCTTCTTTTGCGTATTTATTTTGGATACGCACAAGAAGGTTTACGTTTTTCTGTAAACCAACAATTATATCTAAAAGGTAATTCGGCATTAATAGGAAATAATATTGTTAGCGAAGATGCTACAAAACCGTTTGATGACCGATCTATATTTAACGATAAAATTAAAATGGAATATATAGATGTCGATGATGATAACGCCACTTTTAGTTCTAGCCAAGCGGTATTAACTCTTCCCGAAAATTCAAAAAAAATAGCTTATGCTGCTTTATATTGGAGCGCTATTTACAAATACGACAAAGGTGTAACACGCACATTAAACGACCAAATTATATATAAAGGAAACGATGATCGCTCGTTAGATGTTAATAAAATTCTCTTTAAAACACCACAAGGCGAATACACCGAAATTAAAGGTTTAATAGTTTACGACAGTTATTTAAATTCGTCATTTAACGACTCTAAACCTTATGTGTGTTATTCAGACGTTACAGAGTTACTTCAGGAAACCGAAACTGTAAACGGCAATTATACGGTTGCCAATATTAGAGCTACCGAAGGTTATGTTTCTGGTGGTTGTTCTGGCGGTTGGTTATTATATGTTGTTTATGAAAACCCGGACGATAAACCCAAATATTTCACCTCCTATAATGGATTTTTAGAAGTAGATAAAGAAGTTATAGACATTACCTTTGCAGATTTTAAAACCAACGAGGTAGGAAATATAAAAACATCGCTTTCTATTGGAGCATTGGAAGGTGATCAGAAATTTAAAACAGATGTTTGTAATGTTTACGATAAAAACATAAACGCATATGTGCCGTTGTCTAACACGTTAAGAGCCAAGGATAATTTCTTTAATAGCACGATTACAATAGACAATTTGTATTTTAAAGATCGTACCCCAAATAGTATGAATACTTTAGGTTTCGATTTGGTAAAAATGGATATCCCAAACAAGGACAACAATATTCTTTCTAATAACAGTTCGGAATTAACGATTGAATTTAAAACCAAAGCTGATAGATTTTATTTATTTTTTGTGGCTTTCGAAACAGAAATCAGTCCAATTTATCTAGAAAATAAAAATGACGATTATTATATGACAGTGGATATAGAGACCTACGCTTTACCACAAGAAGATGATATTACAAAAATAGAACGTTTAAAATCTATTTCTATTCCCAATGTAGAACCGGGATACTACCTAGTTACCAATGTATTTTCTGTTGAAAGTAACACTAAAAAATGGAAAAAATTCTTAACTGAAAAAGGTCACATACCCAAATCCTATAAAAATCCAATTAACAATTGGGATTATATTTATTTAGAAATGAGCGAAGACCCGAATGTGGTGTATTTAAAACAACGTGAATTATCTAGAATCGATTATTTTGAAGATATCTGGATTTTAAAAATCAATATGTAAGTTTTCAAATTAATTCGAACAATTTCCCCGGTAACGGACGAATTACACCTTTCAATTCCATATTTAACAGCGACCCAGCAACCTTAAATATAGGTAGTTTACATGCTATTGCAATGGTGTCTAGTAATTGTTTGTCTGACGTTTTTAAAAAATTGAATATCATCGTTTCCTGTTCATCTAATTCTACAAACAATTGTTTTTGAATCACTTTAGCTTCATTCTCCAATTGCCAATTTAAAATATAAGCGACATCTAAAGGCGTGGACAACAACTGTGCTTTTTGCTGTTTAATTAAATTATTACACCCCATACTTAAACTATCTGTAGGCCTTCCAGGAACAGCAAACACATCGCGATTATAGGAGTTTGCAATATCTGCTGTAACCAAACTTCCGCCACGTACAGCAGATTCGATTACAATAGTCGCCGTACTTAATCCTGCAATTATACGATTTCGTTTTAAAAAATTATTCCGATCAAAAACAGCAGAACTCCAAAAATCGGTTAGGAAACCACCATGTTTTTCAACTTCGGCAACATATCTTTTATGCACTTTAGGGTATATCTGATTTAAACCATGTGCCAAACATCCTACCGTTTGTAATCCGTTTTTAACTGCAGCTTTATGTGCTGTAATATCTGTTCCGTAAGCAAAACCAGATACAATAACTGGATTAAAAGGTGTTAACTCTTCAACAAGATTTTCGCAAAATGCAATACCAGCAGTTGTTATTTTTCGTGTTCCTACAATGCTAATAATACGTTGCGATTGCAATTGTATATTACCAGACTGAAATAATAAAATAGGACCATCTATACAATGTTTCAATTTTTCAGGATAATCCGAATTTTCAAAGTACAGGCAATTAACAGCGTGTTCATTAATATATTCCAGTTCCGTTTCTGCAGCTTTTAAATGTGTATTTAAATTTAAATCATTCAGTCTTACTGTTCCAATACCATCTATTTTGGCAAGGATGTGTTTTTTCTCTTTAAAGACAGCTTCAGCCGAACCACAATGAGCAATCAACTTCTTAGCACCCACGTCTCCAATGTTAGAAACGTGTTGCAAAGCCAAAATATATAAAATTTCATCTTCAGTCATAAGTACATAGAGCCCAATTCAATTAAAAAAGGGAAAATTTTAATCATCTACGTAAATTAATCATTTGATTTTTAACACACAAGAAACTATTTACTTTGCTGTTAATAAAAAGTGAAGCGCCGTCTTTGTACACATTGAAATTTGATTAACTTTGCAATTATGCAATTAGAGACCTACATAAGCGACTTATTATACAGATACGAGTGTGTTATCGTTCCTCAGTTTGGAGCGTTTTTAACACAACGTGTTTCGGCTAAGATTAATGCTGACACCAATACATTTTTTCCGCCTAAAAAAGCCATTTCATTTAATGAACAAATTCAACAAAATGATGGTCTTTTAGCACATTACATTGCCGATGTAGAGAAAATCCCTTTCGAAATCGCGTTAGAAAAAATCAAAACACGTGTTGTTTCAATTAAATCTCAATTGGTTGAAAAAGAAAAGATTTCATTAGATAATATTGGTGAGTTAGCTTTAAATGAAGAAGGTAATATCACGTTCGAACCTTTTAATCATTTAAATTATTTAACTGATGCTTTTGGATTAAACCAAATGGTTTCTCCTGCTATCTCTAGAGAAGAATATAAGCGTGAAGTAGAATCTATAGAGAAAATAATCCCTCTTCATATTACTCCAGAAAGTCGAAAAACACGACCTTATTTCCGCTATGCAGCTGTAGCTATTTTAGCATTGGGAATTAGTGGTTTTATGGGCTCTAAGTATTATGTAAATCAAGTTGAGAATCATAATCAAATTGCACAAGAAACAGCAAATTCTCAGTTAGAGCATAAAATTCAGGAAGCGACATTTGTTATCGAAAATCCGTTACCAGCTGTGAGTTTAACAGTCACAAAACCTGTTGGTATGTATCATATTATTGCAGGTGCTTTTCGTGTAGAAGAGAATTGCGATAAAGTTATATTAAACTTAAAATCTGAAGGCTTTAACGCTAGAAAAATTGGTGTTAACAAATACGGTTTACATCAAGTGGTTTACGATAGTTACGAAAACAGGACAGAAGCTTTAAATGCTTTAAACCAAATTAGAAGAAATAATAATTCTGATGCATGGTTACTAGTAAAAGAGTTAAAATAAAACAAACTTTAAAAAGATATAAAGCGTTATAGGAAACATCCTCTAACGCTTTTTTTATGCGCTATATTGAATTTAAATTTGGAAGTCATCCTCCTCTTTGTACCTTTGAACTAAATACCTATTTATGGAATCAAAAACAGCTGAAGCTACTAAAACAACATTAACAGATCTTGTATTACCAAGCGAGACAAATCCTTTAAATAATATGTTTGGGGGAGAATTACTAGCGCGTATGGATCGTGCCGCAAGTATTGCAGCGCGTCGTCACTCAAGACGGATTGTAGTTACAGCATCTGTAAATCATGTTGCTTTTAACCACGCCATACCATTAGGAAGTGTCGTAATCGTTGAAGCTAAAGTTTCTAGAGCCTTTAAGAGCTCTATGGAAGTCTATATAGATGTTTGGACAGAAGATCGCGAATCTGGGCTTAAAACAAAGGCTAATATTGCCATTTACACCTTTGTTGCGGTTAACGAAAGTGGACGACCAATTCCTGTTCCTGAACTTATTCCTGAAACTAAATTAGAAAAAGAACGCTACGAAGCTGCTTTACGTCGCAAGCAATTAAGCTTAGTGCTAGCAGGTAGAATGAAACCTCATGAAGCTACAGAATTAAAAGCACTCTTTTTAAAAGACGAATAGAACGCCTTACATTTTATAAAGCCACAACGACGGATCCTGTGTTGTACTTTCTTTAAATATACTAAAACTTAAGGTGGTATCTCCAGAAGCGCTATTGGTAAAGACTTGTCCGATAGCCTGATTCGTGGTAACTTTATCACCTTTTTTTACATATACTTTCGATAAATTTTTGTAAGCTGTAAAGTAATTTCCATGCTGAACTAAAATAGTTGGATTTCCTTTTTTCTGAACAATAATCGCATAGACTTCCCCATTAAAAACAGATCGCACTTCTGCTCCTGGACTGGTTGAAATTCGTACACCATTACTATGTATCGTAGCTGATTTTACAATTGGATGTGGTTGATCGCCATAACGTAATTTAACAATACCTTCTTGTACTGGCCAAGGTAATTTACCTTTGTTAGCCACAAAACTAGCTGCTAAATTTTTAGCTTCTGGAGTTAAAGTAAATCCTTTAGAACTTGAACTTTTACCCGCTTTTGTATTCGATTTGGCAATAGCTTCGCGAATTAAATTCTCAATTTCACGATCTATCCTATCAGCTTCTTGTTGCTTTTGTTTGATTTGAGAAGAATATGTTTTTAAATCTTTCTGGATAGATGCCATCAAATCGCGTTGTTGTCTTCGTTCTATTTCTAACTGATTTTGAGCGGCACTGTTTTCCTTTATTAGGATTTGCTTATCTTCTTTTTGCTTTAATAACTTGGTATTCGCAACTTTTAAATCTTCTGTTTTAATCTTAATCGTTTCGCCTTGCTCCTTTTGGTAATCGGTATATTGTTTAATGTATTGTAATCGCTTATAAGCTTGTTGAAAGTTACTAGACGACAATAAAAACATAACCCGACTTTGTTCACTCCTACTTTTATAAGAATGCACAATCATTTCGGCATAATCCGTTTTTAAGGTTTCTAAATCGTTACGAAGTTGAGTAATATTTCGCTGATTAACACCTATTTCCCGCGTTAACAAATTGGCTTGCTGGTTTGTAACTTTAATTAAATTACTTCGCACATTTATTTTGTGATTTAAATCTTCAATTGTCGATAATTGCGATTTCTCTTTCGTTTTGTTTTTGAACAACATACTGTTTATTTGCTCAATTTCTTTACGCAATTCTTGTCGGCGATCTTCTAGCTCCTGTTGTTTTTTACTTTGAGAAAACGCAGAGATGCTGCTTAATAAACAGATAAAAAAGACAATTAATATATATGGGGACCGTGCTTTAATCATTTAAGTTCTATAGCTTCAAAACCTGATGGAATTTTAAAAGGAAAATTCAAATTTTCGTTCAAAGATACAGATTTCAATTCCAATTCTATAATAGTTTCGCTTCTAGCTTCAACAGCATTTATTTTTATATGTTCCGGAATAATCTGCCCTGCAACTTCTTGATATTTTAAGTAATTTATTTCTAGAATACGCTCTTCTTGTGGTTGCGATAATTGCTGAGATACAATTTTAAAATACGTTGGATTTATAATATAAAACAATTCGAATAATGCCTTTTGATTTTCTGGCTGAACTAAATATGCTTCATCATATATTGAAGACACATATTTAGTTTCTTTTAAGTTGAAAAGTGCCTCACCCAATAACAAACTCTGAACTTTATTAAAATCTAAATCTGTTCCTAAAAAATCGCTTAACAATTTATAATCGCCTTCAAAAAACGTATTATCTAATTTGTTATAGAAACTTACTTTATCTGGTGTAATTAATAATCTTGCGGCAGAAAATGGACCGTTTAACCAAATGGCTTTATCTTTTTCTATTCGTAAATTTATAGATATAGATTTAGAACTGTTACCCTCAGAATATACCGCTTTAACTTTAGCAGAAAGTGTCTTAAATTGGGCTACTTGTTTCGCGTTTTCTTTAATTAATTGCTTAGTATTTAATTTTAAGTTCGCGTCTGTTGCTGTTAATGTTTTAGTAGATTTACATCCAACGGTAACCATTAAAATCATGACTGTTATAATACGAAGTAGGTGTTTCATTACTTAGGAATTTCTATTTTATTTGCTTTTTCTAAAAAGCGTTTTGCTTCGTTAGACTGATTTAAGCCCAAATGAGATTTTGAGATTTGGTAGTAAAAATCACTCTCTAATTTATTGTTATCAATAATATAATCCAATCCCATATTTAATTGTTCTAAGGCATCTTTAAAACGATTTAATTTATTTAAAGATAAGCCAGCCATTAAGTATAGCTCGGGCTGTGACGGATATTTAACTAAAGCTTCTGCTGTTTTTTTATAGGCCAAATCGAATTGTTCTAAATCGATATGAAGTACTATTATATTTCTTGTAATACCGTAATTATCGCCTTCTAACTGAAGCGCTTCAGTATAATATTTTATAGCTTTTTCTTTCTCGCCTTTTGTAAGATAATATTGTGCTAGCTCTACAAGTGTTTTACCATCGTTAGAATCGCCAACCATAGCCGAAACTTCTACTAAATCTTGTTCGTATTCTGGATTTTCGCCAACAAATCTTACAAAATCTGAAAGTACTAACACTTTTGCTTCTGCTTTTATTTGCGGACTTTTCATCGAAATTTTCATAGATTCAATGGCATTCTCAGGCTCGTTATTATCTAAGTAAAATTTATATAATGCCAAATGAACTAATTGTGAATTCGGGTTAATTTCTAGTAATTTTTTAGCTGTTTCGAATGCTTTTTCAGCATCTCCACTTTCGCTATAACGATAAATTAAAGCGAGATAATTAGATTCTTCATCAGGATTATTCACTACACGTTCTTCAAGATTTTCAATTTGTTCTTTCTTCTGTCCTGTAGCATCATAAATCTGATTTCTTAAAAAGTCGCGATTTAAAGACAGTCCAAATTCTTTATCCAACTCGTCTAAAACTTTAATCGCTTCGTTATAATCCTTAGTTCTCACGTATAAAGCAGCTAAATCTTCTTTATAATCGGGATGGTATTGAACCAGTTGCTTTAGCGTTTTTATGGCTTTATCATACTCATTTTGTTGCGCGTATACATCGTAAAGTTCGTCTAAATACCATTCGTTATCCGGTTCTAACTTTACGGCTTTTTTTAAAGCTTCTTCTGCTGCACCAAAATTTTTGAGTTTGTTGTAATTCTTGCCCATTTCAAAATAGAGTACAGATTGCGTATCGTCTATAGCTATACATTTCTGAAGTGCTTCTACCGAGCGGTTGTAATTTTCTATTCCTTTTTGCTTTAATGCTTCAAAGAATAATTCTTGAAATTGATCGTTTACTACGCCTAAATCGTCTGAAGGTTTAACCGTAGGTATAACTTGAGCATGAGATTGCATGGAAACCAAGAAAAGTCCCAAAAAACCAAACTGAATAATGGTCCTAAATCTCATGCTCATATTGTAATTCACTTATTTTAAGACTGAATAATCGCCAATACTAATGGTTTTAAAATGTCCATCAAATTCTACATAATTACCAATCATTGCTTCATCTAAATTAGCATTTTTAATAGTTGAATGATTACTAATTATACTATTTTTAACGGTTGTATTTTCTAATACACACCCATTTCCAATTGACACATCTGGTCCTACTGTTGTATTAGTCAAGACTACATCTTTACCTATATAGCAGGGCTTGATAATGGTCGAATTATTTAAGGTAACAGAATCGTCAACTAATTGTTCTTCTCCATCGGCTTGTAAAAAACCTAACATTTTACCATTAGTCTCTACAGTTACAGCTTTGTTTCCGCAATCCATCCACTCATCAACCTGACCTGTTTTAAACACTTTCCCTTTAGCCATCATGCCTTTTATACCATCATTTATTTGGTATTCTCCACCATTAATAATGTTATGATCTAACACATACTGAAGTTCGTCTTTAAGAACGGCTATATCTTTAAAATAGTATATCCCGATTACAGCTAAATCGCTTACAAAAGTTTCAGGTTTTTCAACTAATTCAACTATTTCGTCGCGCTCGTTTAATTTAACAACTCCAAAAGCTTCGGGCTTATCGACTTGCTTCACCCAAATAACGGCATCGGCATCTTCATCTAAATTAAAATCGGCACGAATTAAAGTATCGGCATAAGCCACAACTGCTGGTCCTGATAAAGAATCTTTTGCACTCATTATCGCATGACCAGTACCTAACGGTTGGTCCTGACGATAGATAGATGCTTTTGCTCCAAGATCGTTAGCAAGTTTAGTTAGACTTTCTACCACATCGTCTCCAAAAAATGCTGGGTCGCCCAAAATAAAGGCTATTTCTTCAATAGGTTCATCAATTACTTTTGCAATATCTTTTACCAAACGATGAACTATAGGTTGTCCTGCAACAGGAATTAATGGTTTCGGTACTGTTAATGTGTGTGGACGTAATCGCGAACCGCGACCTGCCATTGGTACTATGATTTTCATTCCTCTCCCTAACCCTCTCCTAAAGAGAGGGAATTTTTATTTAAGTTAATAATGTTTGTTTCGTTATCGTTTTCCCCTTTGGGGAATTAAAGGGGATGTTTACTTCTTCCCAGTACTTCCAAATCCACCTTCTCCTCTTACGGTTTCCGATAGGGTTTCAACTTCTAAAAATTGCGCTTGTTCGTGTCTTGCAAATACCAATTGAGCAATACGTTCGCCGTTTTCGATAGTAAAATTTTCATTAGACAAATTAACTAAAATTACACCAATTTCTCCTCTATAATCCGCATCTATGGTTCCTGGTGCATTTAGTACTGTAATACCATGTTTCGCTGCCAAACCGCTACGAGGGCGAACTTGAGCTTCGAAACCAACTGGTAATTCTATAAATAACCCTGTTTTTACTATGGTACGCTCTAAAGGTTTTAATGTAATCGCTTCGGTAGTAACAGCACGTAAGTCCATCCCAGCTGAAGCTTCAGTTTCGTAATGTGGTAAAGCGTTACTCGATTTGTTTATAATTTTTACTTTCATATTATCTTTTTAATAAACTTTGAATGTCTTGTTTTTCAAACTTGTATATTATCAGTATAAATACAGAAAGTAACCCGACTCCAACCACATAATTTTCTCTAAAAAAATAGAATGAAACGATAGAAAAGGTTACTGATATTAATATATAAGCACTAATTTTTTTGATGTTATACGGAATGGGGTAATATTTTCTTCCGAAGTAATACGATAGCAAAACCATGCTACCATATGCTGCTAAAGTAGCGATTGCGGAACCTTTATAACTGATGATTGGAATAAGCCAGAAGTTTAAAACTAAAGTCACTATTGCTCCAAATATTGAAATATAGGCGCCAAATTTTGTGCGGTCTGTAATTTTATACCATACCGATAGGTTATGGTACATCCCTAAAAATAGATATGCTAGAAGAATAATTGGAACTACAGACATGGCCTCCCAATAGTCTTCACTACGTATTACAATTACTTTTAAAATATCGGCAAAAACAATAACACCTAATAGAATTAAAGAGCCAATAGTGACAAAGAATTCCAGAATTTTAGCATAATTCTTTTGCGGATTCTTGGTTTTAGCATGACTAAAAAAGAAGGGTTCAATTCCAAGTCGATATGCAGTTGCAAAAAGCGTCATAAACAGTGCGAGTTTATAACAAGCTGAATACATTCCCACTTGTGTATCTGCAATATTCTCAGGCAGTAGTTTACTAAGTAAGATACGGTCGAAGGTTTCGTTTACTGAAAAAGCTATTCCAGCAATTAAAACAGGAAAGGCATAACGCATCATCCGTTTCCATAAATCGGAGTTGAAGTTATATTTCACTTTCAAATAAAAGGACAACAGTAACACTAAAGTAACCGCACTAGCCACTAAATTGGCAATAAAAATATAATTAATCTGATAGTTTTCTATATATAAACTTTGGAAGGCATTCTGATTTAAAGCCAGTTTAGGAAGCCATAAAAGGAAGAATAAATTCAAGCCTAAATTAATCACGACATTCACGATTTTAATAATGGCGTAGTGCATAGATTTTTCGTTAGCACGTAACCAAGCGAACGGGATAATAACCAAGGCGTCGAAAAGTAAAATCCAAATGACTAATTTGATGTATTCTACTTTAATCTCTGTGATATAAGCAATCTGATTTTGAAATAATAATGCTAATCCAAAAAACGCAAATGATGAAATTGTTAAAGAAATAGTGGATGTTCCAACAACATCATCCTGATTTTTTTCATGGTTAAAAAACCTAAAAAAAGCGGTTTCCATCCCATAAGCAAGAATAACATTAAACATCACAAACCAAGAGAAAATAACAGACACGGTACCATATTCCGCAACCGAATTTAACACTCCTGGAGACGTGTATAACGGCACCAAAAAGAAATTAAGCATACGAGGCAACACTGTTGCTAAACCGTAAATAAATGTCTGTTTAAAAAGGCGTTGTAAAGAGCTCAATATATTAAAATTCTAGGAGGCTAAAAATATAGAAATCAGGAGAACAAAAAAAGGAATAGAACTAATTATTAACCTTTTGGTCGAGCATGTGGGATTAATGGAGCCGATTTTGTTTGTAAAGTGTCATATTTAAAATATTTAACCTTTCCTGAAATTGTATAACGTATTACACATTCATTATTTTCAAGTTGAAATTTAGGTTTTTGTTCCGTAGGTTCAATAGAGGCATCACTTGTAACTACGAAACTTGTTGGAAGCGTATACTTTTTATTTCCAGCATTTACTTTACGTCCTGCAAATAGTAACGCATTATGACTATCTTGTTTTAAAGGCAACTGAAACGTTTCAAAATAGATACTATCAAAAGATATGTCTTTAGGGCGTTCAGATTCTAATTCGACAAAAATATTAGTACCAGAACCACCTCCTTTCACTCCAGAAGTCCAGTGTTGTTTGTAAATCGATACAATATCAACAGGTGCTTCCTTTTCAAATTTTTGTGAAGCACAATTAGTAATTGTACTCATAAAAACACTGCATAATAAAAAGACTTTAAACGATTTCATAGTACAAATTTTACGTTCATTAAAGATACAAAAAGCTAAGTTACAGCATAAAAAAAGCCTTGCTAATTGCAAGGCTTTGATATTGTAATATGACATTAATATTTAGACTATTATCTAAAATATACTTTATAAGCTTTAACAGTTAGCAATTACTAATTATTAAGAGCTTCTGCACCACCAACAATTTCTAAAATTTCGTTAGTAATTGATGCTTGACGTGCTTTGTTGTATGTTAATTTTAATTGATCTCTTAATTCTGTTGCATTATCTGTTGCTTTATGCATAGCAGTCATACGTGCGCCGTGCTCACTTGCAAAAGAATCTCTAAGGCCTTTAAATAATTGATTTTTTAAAGACTTTGGAATTAATTGATTAATGATTTCTAATTTTGATGGCTCGAAAATATAATCCGTATTAACGTCTTCTCCAACTTCAATAGGTTCGATAGGTAAAAACTGTTCAGTAATTACAAATTGAGTAGCTGCATTTTTAAATTGATTGTAAATAATATCAATTCTATCAAATTCACCTTCAACAAATTTCTCCATTAAAGAGTCAGCGATTTCAGCAACATTTTCAAACGTTAAAGCATCGAAAACATCACTTTTATTATCTATGACTTTATTCGTTTTCTTAAACGCATCGTTACCTTTTTTACCAATAGCAAGGAAATAAACATCTTTATCTGCATATTTATTTGCAGCCAGACTATTTGCATGCTTCACGATATTAGAGTTGAATGCTCCGCACAAACCTCTATTAGAAGTTACAACAACAAGAAGTACTTTTTTAACCTCTCTTTGCTCTGAATATTGATTAGTAATACCAGAATCTATAGTTGCGCTTAAAGTTTGTAAAAGTTCTGAAAGCTTATCTGAATAAGGACGCATAGCAGTAATAGCATCTTGTGCTTTCTTTAACTTTGCAGCCGATACCATTTTCATGGCACTGGTAATCTGCATCGTTGAAGATACCGAAGCTATTCTGTTACGTATTTCTTTTAAATTTGCCATTTTTTCCTCTCCTAACCTCTCCTAAAAAGAGGGATTGATTCGTTAAAATATAAAATTCCGATTTTAATTACTCCCGATAAGGGAATTCAAAAAGGGGAATTAAGCTTTAAATTTTAGTGATATTTCTTTTGCTACAGTTGTTAATGTATCTGTAACTTCATCAGTTAATTTTCCTGCCTTTAAAGAACTTAATACATCTGCATGTTTAGCTCTTAAAAACTCAAGATAATCACTTTGAAATTCTTTTACTCTATCAACTGGTACGTCTCTTAATAAGTTTTTAGATCCTGCATAAATAATTGCAACTTGATCTTCTACTTTAAACGGGTCGTTTTGTGCTTGTTTTAATATCTCTACGTTACGTTTACCTTTGTTAATTACATTTAAGGTAACTGCATCTAAATCTGATCCAAACTTAGCGAAAGCTTCTAACTCACGATATTGTGCTTGATCCAGTTTTAAAGTACCAGACACTTTTTTCATAGATTTAATCTGAGCGTTACCACCAACACGAGATACAGAAATACCTACGTTAATTGCTGGACGAACACCAGAGTTAAACAAATCTCCATCTAAGAAAATCTGACCATCTGTAATAGAAATAACGTTTGTTGGAATATATGCCGAAACGTCTCCTGCTTGTGTTTCAATAATAGGTAAAGCTGTTAAAGAACCACCACCTTTTACGATTGGCTTAAGCGAATCTGGTAAGTCATTCATTTCACTAGCAATAGCATCATTATTAATGATTTTTGCAGAACGCTCTAATAAACGAGAGTGTAAGTAAAATACATCTCCAGGATATGCTTCACGTCCCGGTGGGCGACGTAATAATAAAGATACCTCACGGTAAGCAACAGCTTGTTTTGATAAATCATCAAATACAATTAAAGCTGGTCTACCAGTATCTCTAAAATACTCTCCAATAGATGCTCCTGTAAATGGTGCATATACTTGCATTGCAGCAGGATCTGATGCATTAGCAGCTACTATTGTTGTGTAAGCTAAAGCGCCTTTTTCTTCTAAAGTTTTAGCAATTAGTGCAACTGTTGAAGCTTTTTGGCCTATAGCAACATATATACAATATACAGGCTCACCTGCATCGTAAAATTCTTTTTGATTTAAAATAGCGTCAATACAAACAGCAGTTTTACCTGTTTGTCTGTCTCCAATAACCAACTCACGTTGCCCTCTACCTACTGGAATCATAGCATCAATTGCTTTAATTCCTGTTTGTAACGGCTCAGTAACTGGCTCTCTAAAAATTACACCTGGAGCTTTACGCTCTAAAGGCATTTCGTAAGTTTTACCAGAGATTGGTCCTTTACCATCTATAGGGTTTCCTAAAGTATCTACAACACGACCAACAATACCTTCACCTACTTTAATAGATGCGATACGTTCTGTACGTTTTACTGTTGATCCTTCTTTAACGAATTGTGAAGGTCCTAATAATACTACACCTACATTGTCTTCTTCAAGGTTTAATACAATCCCTTCAAGACCGTCTCCGAAATCTACTAATTCACCATATTGTGCATTAGCTAATCCGTAAACACGTGCAATACCATCTCCTACAGTTAATACAGTCCCTACTTCATTTAAAGTTGCTCCTGCTTCAAATCCTTGTAGTTGTTGCTTTAAGATTGCTGTTACTTCAGCTGGTTTTACTTCTGCCATTTTACTTAGATATAAGCTCTAATCGAAATAATTTTCGATTAAAAAATTTATAAAATTAATTTAATGAAAATTCTTGTTTTATTTTACTCAGTTCGTTCGCAACACTTGCATCATATTGCAAATCGCCAACACGTAATATGAAACCACCAATAATGTCTTCATCTATTACGTTTTTAATTTCAACAGTTTTTCCTGTTAACGCTTTTAGTTTAGCTAATACTTTAACCTCTAAATCGCTAGTTAAAGGAACCACTGTAGTTACAGTTGCCATTTCTATACCCGATAATTGATCGAATAACTGGTTGTATTTAATAGCTACATCTTCTAAAATCGATAACCTTCTGTTTGTAATTAAAGTATCGAATAAGTTAACTGTTAATGGAGTGATGAAACTAAAAATTTCTAACAACGCCGATTTCTTAACAGTAGATTTTACTACAGGACTTTCTAGCATATCGCTTAAGTCTTTACTATTAGCAATAGTATTAGCGATTAAAGTCATATCTGTATTTACAGCCTCAGCCGAATTACTACTTTGTGCTAATTCTAAAACTGCTTTTGCGTAACGTATTGCTGCTCTTGCTCCTGCCATGTTTATTAGTTTAAAGTGGATTTACCTAGTAAAGAATCAACCAATTCTAATTGTTTGCCTTTGTTAGATAATTCCCCACGTACTACTTTTTCAGCGATTTGTAAAGATAATTCTGCAACGTGATTTTTAATCTCTAGCATAGCAGATTTCTTTTCACTTTCGATAGCATTTTTTGCAACCTCAATCATATTATTTGCTTGAACTTGCGCTTCTTCTTTAGCATCCGAAATCAATTTATCTTTCATCTCACGTGCTTCTTTAAGCATCAATTCACGTTCTGCTCTAGCATCATTTAATAATTTCGTGTTATCTGCCTGAAGATTAAGCATTTCAATTTTTGCTTTCTCTGCAGCTTCAATTGCATCTTTAATATCATCTTCTCTGGTCTGTAAAGACCCTAAAATTGGTTTCCAAGCAAATTTCCCTAATAATACAATTAAGATTATAAGAATAATGGCTTGCATGATGAACAATCCCGGTGAAAAATCGTTTAATAACGTATCCATGTTTAACTAAATAAAAAGTTTTACTTCTGTTTTTGTTTAATTTAAAACAGCTTCTGCAACCAACCGTTGCAGAATGCTGTAATAGCTTTGTGTATTGTTAGGAATTATTTACCTAAGATTAAAGCACCGAATGCTAAACCTTCTAATAATGCCCCAATAATGATCATCGCAGTTTGGATTTTTCCAGCTGCTTCTGGTTGACGAGCAATAGCTTCCATTGCACTACCACCAATTTTTCCAAGACCTAAACCAGCACCGATTACGATTAATCCTGCTCCAATTAAATTGTACATACTAATTGATTTTTAAAATATTAATTAAACAAATTCTTATTAATGATGGTCATGTTCTTCAACTGCCATTCCTATAAATAACGATGATAACATCGTGAAAATAAATGCTTGTAAAAAGGCTACCAATATTTCGATAACTGTAATAAATAATGCTAATATTAAAGAGACTCCTGTAGAGGCTACTGGTCCAAAAGCATCTTTCATTGTAATAACTAATGCGATTAAGCTCATTACCACAAAGTGACCTGCTGTCATGTTTGCAAACAAACGTACTAATAAAGAGAATGGTTTAATAATTACAAAACCAATTAATTCTATTACCGCTAAAATAGGTCTTAATATATATGGAACTCCTGGCATCCATAATGTATGTGCCCAAAAATCTTTACTTCCGTTAGTTAAATAAATAATCATTGTAAATATTGCCAAACATGCAGTTACAGCTATTTGACCTGTTACATTGAAACCAAGTGGAGTTAATCCTAATAAATTCAAAATCCAGATAAAGAAGAATACAGTTAGAAGAAAAGGCATAAATTTCATATACTTTTTCTCGCCAATATTAGGACGTGCAATTTCGTCACGTACATAAAGTACTAACGGCTCTAAAACTCTACTAAAACCAGTAGGAATTGGACCTTTTTTATAACCTTTAGCTAAAACAATAAATCCTAACAACATTAAAATAGCTGCGATTAACATCCCGAATACACTTTTAGTAATAGAGAAATCTAATACTCTATGTGCATTTTCTGCATGGTGATGATCGTCGAACTTGACTGCCGAAGCACCTGCATCTAATTCGTAAATTTTACTATGAATTTTTGTTAATTTAATTCCTCCCTTATCAACAATAACCTGACCATTATCATCGTGGTGAAATTCTGAAGACATAAATGTTTTCAATCCTGCACTAGTCCATACAATTACAGGTAACGGAAAACTCACATGAGCTCCAGTTTCGTTATTTGTAAATAAATGAAAATCGTGTGCATCTTTTAAGTGATGTGCAATATATTCTCTAATTTCTTCAGGAGTATCCACTTTATTCCCCGTTTCCTGATGCTGAGTATCATGTTCACCTTGAATGGCGAACGATGAGACAGAAGTCATCAATAAAACTAAAATTGCAATAAACTTGATAGATTTTTTTGCTACCATCATATTTTTCTAACTAATGAATTATGCTCCCTAAAATTTTGTGCAAATGTAAACAATAATTTAAAAACCCAAACCCTTTTTTTACATATGTTTAAATTCTAATATTGAATTCGTTATTTTCAACAAAAAAAATAATAACTATTTGCTGTTAAGCAGTTTTGCTACAGCTATCGCTTCGGCCGTTAAAAACAAGAACAAGGGCACTACTAATGCAAAACGTTCCGTTTGGGTTAACTGCTCATTTTCGAAAACTGTATTTTTAAATATTAATACAAATATTCCCAATTTAAGAAACATTAGCACTAGATAAGCATAACCTGTTTGACTCGGAAGCACACTTGATATGTATTCTATACTAACATACACAATAAGCGCTGCCAAAGCCTGATACAAGTATACTTGCCACAACTCGAAAGACATATTATCTGATATAAAATAACTGTGTAGAGAATATCCTATAGCAAAAAGTAAAAGCATGCATAGTGCAAAAACGAGTATTCTTTTAATCATTCTTATCCTTATTGGTAATATTTAACACCTGCCTAATAACTGAAAACATCGCTATTAAGACCGCTAATAATGTTACTATTTTAAAATATAACTGGTTGTCGTTATTAAATTCAACATCCAACCATTGACCTAGAACACTTCCTAAATAAATAGTTAAACCCATTTGAAGTGCAATAGAAGTAAATCTAATATATTTATTAAGCTGTTTTTTCTTTGGATCTTTCATTCTTAATCGCTTTTACACCACTTTTCATAACACATGTTACATCGAAACTCGCTCCCGGATCTACAGATAGTTTACCAACAATAACTTCGCCTTCTATTACTGCCGAAGACTTTAAAGTTAGCGTACCAGACAACTGTAATTTACCAGAAAATTTACCTTCAAAATACGCATCGGTTCCTTCTAAAGTTCCATTTATAAAACCCGTTTTTCCAACAACCACTTTTCCTGGTGTTTTCAAATTTCCTTCTATAGTACCATCAATTCTAAATCCGCCCTCACTACTAATATCACCTACTATTTTAGTGCCTTGGGCAATAATATTTTGGTTCGCTACCGATTCTAAATTTTGCTGTTTCTCTTTTTTGCTATCTTTAAACATAGTCATTAAATTTGGGGGTATTATTACTTTTCTTTATTTAAATACGTATCTAAATTTTTATGTATTTGAATGATCTGATAATTATAAGACGATGTTACAAAGTAAGGTTTTACAATTCTTTCCTTATCTTTCTTTTCAAATAAGTCTTTAAAGCCTTCTGCAATAACTAAATGATCAAAACCATGTACTACAACAAAAGTTATTGAAGGCGAATACACATCTTTTGATGTTGTAAACGTATAATACTTTAATTTTTTGATTTCCTTATTTAATTTTTCCACGAAAGCATCAATATCTATGTCTGAAGCATTATCAAACTGATAAATAACTTGGAAACGATTCCCGTCTGCGTTATCTTGGAAATTATTTTCTTTAAGCTTTGGCAATACGCTTTTGGTTAACTCTTCGGCGCGTTGGCCTTCGGGAAGATTTGGATACGTTAATGCGACATCGTTTAAAGCTTTAGCATATGCTTCAAATCCATATAACCTACCTATAGCTGTCGCTTTTAATAAATCGAATTTAGCGACAATATTATCACCTTCAAAATTACGAATGTTTTGTTCGCAGAGATTAATAACCTCGCCATAAAGCTGGGCTTCAAACTTCTCATGTACTTTTTTATAAACGATCTCTGGGCTATTTAAATCTTCGGCAACTGCTTGATCTGGATTTTTTAAAAGACCAGCATAACGCGAATCTGGATGATTTGTAATAATATCTCTTTTAATAATAACAGCTTCACCGGTTTGCCCTAATAATTCGTAATCTTTATATAAATTATACTTTGCAGGGACTATTAATCGTTCCTCAGGATTGCTATTTAAAAGTTCTTGGAGTTTATTTTTAGATAATTCATAATCGCTAAATTTTTCTTTATAAATCACACCCAACTGAAAATAGGAATAGTTACGTTCTTTAACAATACTATCTATTACCTTTTGATCGGAAGGAATTTGATCTACATAAAATTGCGGTTGATAAATATCTGCTTCTAAATCTAATTCCCCTACTGTAGCTGCCCCCACAAGGGTTGCGTTTGCAGAAAAACTCAGATTAGACCAACGCCAATTATCTTCATTTTTTCTATTTCCCCAAATTTTCATGAATTCATTTTTACCATAAGCCGCCACTGTGGTATTATAAAAATAGAATGTGTTTGCGTTTTTTTCTGCATTTCCGCGATCTTGAAACGCCGAGGGTTTAATATCCACATTAAATCCATTGTTAGAACTTAACATTTCTTGAGTTCTAGCTTCATTTTCTTGGCGCTCCTGTTCTAATTGAGCTTGGGTGATTAATTTTTGCGTGTGTGCTTCAAAATAAGCAAAACGATCGTCTTCGGGCATGTTTACCAAGTGAATAATACTATCGTCTACTTTCGCGATGTCTTCATAATAAATAACATCTACTAAATTATCGCGTTCTCGTTTTACCGTTCTAAATATTTTAGAATCAACAATTAGATTGGTAAGTGTGCTGTCGTAATAAGCTCCAGCTGTTTTATATTCTGCATTATCGAAACTTAAATCACCTAGGGTTTCATAATTTCTAGCATTTAATTCTTTATCGTCATATTGGGCATCTAACGATTTATTGTAATAAACAATCCCTAAAGAATCGTTATTAGTCGACAAATAATATTCCCCGACCTGATGATAGATACGACCTAAATACGGACGATTTTCACGATCTGATTCGAGTTCAGCCAAGGTTTCCGAAAAAATTAATTTATCACCATTTACGTAATCAAAATTTACAGCTTTTTCAACAAAAGCAGCTATATAGTAATCTCTTGGGATTTTTCGGTGCATTTTTATTACACGATCAAAAGTAGCGTTAGCACTATCTTTATAACCTAAAGTATTGTAGAGCTGACCTTTAATAAATAAATAACGACCACGTTCTTCGTCTTTACGAGTAGATTGTGCTGCTATTTCTAAATATGTGATTGCAGTGTCTACAACTTTAATATTAAGATAAGCCTGTGCCAAAGTAGATGTTGCATCTGCTAATACCTGATCGTCTAAAAAATCTAATCTCAGTAAGCGTTTTAAATTTTTAATAGCCAATTCGTCGTTATCTAAACGCATATTGGTTTTTTCTCGCCATACTTTAGCAACATTAATTTTATCGCTAGAAGGGTATTTATAAAGAATATAATTGAAGGCTTCTATAGCGGGCACAAACCGCTGATCGAAATATCTAGATTTCCCTAAAAGCAAATACGCTTCGTCCATTTGAGGGTTTTGTTCTTTCCCTTTAATATTCATGGAATGCTTTTGTATCGCCTTTACTGCCTTCTCTTCAGATACAGAAAATATTTCATTTTTAGACTGTCCAGGAAGCATTGCATCTTCGGCAAAATCTAAACGCTCTACCGGAAGTATATTCCAATAATCATCTCGATATTCTTCATTAAGGCGCGCACGGCCTTCTTCTAAGGCTATGTTACCATTATAAAGTGTATTATATTCTGTGGCCATTGCATGAAAATTTCTACTAATAAATTTGTCCTTTTTCCGAGAACAGTTCACCAATAGAAATGTAGAAATACATGCTATAAAAATAACCTTAAAAGATGTTTTCAACGTTGGGATATTTAATCAACTAAATAACTATTAACTCTTGCTATTATTATGCAAAGCGGTAAAAATAAGCATCTTTTTCGATTAACCTATATATTTGGAATGACTTTTAGACTTCTGCCTCACTTGTAAAATAGGCCTCTAACTCCTTAAGTGTTTCTCCACTAGTTACAATGTCTTTTATAATCTCACCTTTTTCTAGCACCACGATACGTTCGCATACATCTGTAACATGCATTAAATCGTGACTAGAAACAAGCACCGTAACGCCTTTTTGTTCGGCTAAATCTTTTATAATTTTTTTAAGTCTAATTTGGGTTGTAGGATCTAAATTCGCAAAAGGTTCGTCTAAAATAATCACTTCAGGATTCCCGATTAAAGCACCGACAATTCCTGCTTTTTTCTGATTTCCTTTACTTAAATCTCTTAAATATTTTTTCTGATTTAATATTTCTCCGTGGAAGAAATCTTCAAACTGATTTACAAGCTCATCGACTTCAGATTTAGATTGTCCGCGTAATTCTCCAATAAAGTAAAAATACTCTTCGGCAGTTAAATAACCTATTAGAAAACTTTCATCTATAAAAGCAGAAGTAAATGGTTTCCACGCTTCGCTTTCACTCACTAAAACATCGTTATTTTTTATATGCCCGGTAGTTGGCGGAATTAAGTCTAATAGTAAACTAAAATAAGTTGTTTTTCCTGCACCATTATTCCCTACTAAGCCAAAGCTTTGTCCCTTCGGAATGTCTAAATGATTAATATTTAATACGGTAGTGGCGTTATATTTTTTGGTAAGTTGTTCTGTAACAATCATAATACGAATAATTAAATCTGTTAGTTTTTTTCTGAATATGCAGCAATGGTTTTATACTTTCCTTTTTGATATACTTTTTCAATTAAATTCAAAAAGAATCCTTTAAAGGCGACACCTAAAATACCACTTACACCGAGTACGATAATACCCGCATTAAAATTTATTAATTTATAAGGCAAATAAAATAATAGCATTGGTAAGACTAATTTCGGAATTGCAATTAGCATTTGAGTAGGATTAAATCCTTGCATATTACTAAACGCTTTTGCTTTTACGTTTAACTCGACTGGCGTTCTATTTAAGGCACCTCCAAACAAAGTAATATAAGAGTTTAATCCGATATTAAATGAAGCTCCAGCGGCTATCATTCCATAGGTTTTCCAACCAAAATAAAGGTACGGCGTACTTAGCACAAACGAGATTAAAACGGCAACCGATAATAAATACCACTTAGATTCTAAATAGGTTTTATATTGAATATTCTGACTCATTAATAACTTATAATATTCACTATCCCAAGACGGAATAAGCTGACCGAAAGAAATTAAAAATCCACCTGTTACAAACATGGCGGCAAAGGCTAAGATTGCAGGAGTTTCTTCGTAGCTTTTATTGGTGAAGAAAATAACACCATAAAACAAAAACATAAACGCCATCATAAGCACTTGTTTTGGTCTTTTATTTCTCCAAATTAATTTGATATCGTTTTTTAAGAACGGTCCCATGGTTCCAAAACGATCGAACCAGGACAAATCTGTAGTCTGCACTTCTTTAACTTTTTTAGAAACCACATTATCTAAATAAAAACCACTTCTTATATATTTAAAATTTAGGATATAAAGACCTACGCACGCTAAAAAAGGAATTACCACCAAATACATATGTGTATACATGGCATTTAGCGCTAAACCAATAGGTTCTGAAATCCTATAAACACCATAATACTCCAAACCTATTAACACCGCTAAAACACTAACTACAGCATAAAAAACGATGTTATTTTTATTAATTAAGAAGTTTGTAAAATTGATGCTTAAGGTTATACAAATAATCCCCAACAACCATAACAAGACGTGACCAACAGGATAACCGTTTATAATAAGCACCACAACAAATGGTACAAACATTAAAAGTGGCAGAATATTAAAGAAAGACAATACCGTTTTACCCAATAAAAAATGAATGACTTTACTACGCTTAACAGGCAGTAGCATTAACGGTTTCACGTTAATAACAGGAAGTTGCTGCATGAAAAACCTAAAAACAATATCGAAAAGAAACCAGTAAATTAAGAAATTATTGACCACAACCAACGGGTCGGAATCTGGCATTTGCTTTTCTAATATGTAATATATTCCAGCCCCTAAAGCCACTGCTATTACTGAAAAATACAAGACGACTATCGCCAATATAATTTTAATAAATATGCCTTTTTTAAAGTACGCTGCCCTAGAAAATTGTTTCCATTCCAGGCTTAAAAAATGTTTAATCATATGGGGTGGTTTGGTTGATTGTAATATTGGTGTAATGCTATGAAAGAATGTTACACATAATACGCTTTATATTGTTGTTTTAAATATAACGTAATCTTTTTAGGTACAACAAATAAGGTGATATAAATTAGAATACCAACACCAACTATTGTAGCACTTAAAATTATTAATTTATAGCCCTCAAAACTGTTTTGAATATCTAATATTCGAAATAAAAACTGAACAAAAACACCCAGTGCTCCTAACAGTCCACCTAATTGCATAAAGACATCTTCGTACATCCACTTCCGTCCGGTCTTTTTCCGTTGTTGTTTTACAGCCTTATTAAGACGAAATACTTTAACAAAAAACACGACTATAAGCCCACTAAAAATAGCCGCCAATGTATAATTAAAAAAAGGTGTGTATTTAAAAATTAAATAGGTTACACAAAAAAGTGCTGCGGTTGAAATAATTTTTGGAAGCGTAAAAAACTGTTTAAAAATAGTCCAAACAGATGACCAATAATGTTTATTCAGTGCTTTAATACGAGCTTCAACCACATCTTGAAATCCGAAAATTCCGAACTTTTTAAAGGCAATAGTTAAAGCGTCTTCAAAAGTACGATCGGGAGTGTCTTCCCTCTGAAACTCGATATCGTTAGCCAAATGATCTACTAATTCTGTTTGCACATCGAAATACTCCACAAAATGTTGTCGTGTGAACAGAAATAACTCTTGTATTTGAGATTCTGAAACTTTCATAATTAGATTAATTTCGGGTTAACTAATTGTTGCATCGTTTGTATATAACGTTCTAATTCGGAGAGTTTATTCGCTGTTTCTGTAGTTCCAAAATCGGTTAAGCGATAATATTTCCGTAAACGGTTATCTACGGTTATCATTTCTACCTCCAACAAACCATCGGCTTCCAATTTGTGTAATGCAGGATACAAGGCACCTTCGGTAATGGTTAATTCACCATCGGTTAAAACCTTTACTTTTTGCGTAATTTCATAACCATACATTTTGTCTGTTTCTTGCAACAGTTTTAAAATGATAGTCGTTAAACTTCCTTTATATAAATTAGATTTTCCCATAATTACAGATAAATATAGGTCTTATTTTAACATACATAAGAATCTGATGTATTAAATTTTTTATTAATTCTATCTGAAAACCTATTTGCTTCACTAAATTTGCAAAAAAGATTACCAATGGCATTTCATAAACTTACAATTCAAAACATAAATAAAGAAACCGAAGCTGCTGTAACCATTAGCTTTGAAGTTCCTTCAAATTTAAAAGATAAGTTCAGTTTTAAAGCTGGACAATACATCACTTTAAAAACCGAAATTAACGGCAATGAAGTCCGTAGAGATTACTCGTTATGTTCGTCGCCTAAAAGCGGAATATTACAAGTTGCTGTTAAAGCTGTAGAAGATGGTTTGTTCTCTAAATACGCAAACACAACATTAAAAGTAGGCGATACTATTGAAGTTGCAGAACCTAACGGACGCTTTGTATTTACACCAAATGCATCTAAAACAAGAACGGTTGCCGCATTTGCTGCAGGTAGTGGGATTACTCCAATTATGAGTATTGCTAAAACCATTTTAGAAGAAGAACCAAATAGTCATTTTATTCTTATCTACGGAAATAAAACGCCTAAAGACACGATCTTCTTTAAAGAATTACTAGAACTTCATCACGAATTTATCGATCGTTTTTCTATTCAGATGGTGTTTAGCCAGTCGCAAGAAGACAATGCTATGTTTGGAAGAATTGAAAAAAGCACAGTGAATTTCTTATTGAAAAACACTTACAAGCATAAAAAGATAGACACTTTTTATTTATGTGGTCCAGAAGGTATGATCACCACGACAAAAGACGTTTTAAAAGATTTTGGAGTTGCTGAAGCTGATATTCATTTTGAATTATTTTCTGCGCCGGTTACTACTGAAACCAACGACACAACAGCGGCAGTAAGCGATGGATCGACTGCAATAAAAATAATAGTGGATGACGAGGAAATTGAGTTCGTTATGTCACAGAAACAAACTATTCTTGAAGCTGCTATTGCCAAACACATAGACGCTCCTTATTCTTGTCAGGGTGGAATTTGCAGTAGCTGTATCGCTCGTGTAACCGAAGGTTCGGCAACCATGAGACAAAACAATATTTTAACTGATAGTGAACTTGCAGAAGGCTTAGTACTAACCTGTCAAGCACATCCTACAACCCCAAAAATAGTAGTCGATTACGACGATGTTTAAAATAAATACTAGAGTATAGATATTAGACCGCTTTGCTCTTAGACAGAATAAATCCGTTTTTTAAAAATTAGATAACGGATTTTATTTTTTCAATGATAGTTTCTGGAGTAATGGTTCCAGCCGCTTTTTCGTAACCTTCAGGAAATGTATTCCCGTAGATAGAAGTTGGAATACCCGGAAATTTAGAACGATCCGCAGTTAATGTATAATCGTCTGGTTGATTAAAAGGTGCAAAGCCAGCAAACGGATGCGTAACTCCCCAAATGGTAATTACTTTTTTACCTAGCATGGCAGCCAAATGCCCATTACCAGAATCCATAGACAACATCACATCTAGATTAGAAATAATGTCTAATTCTTCATTTAGATTTAGTTGCCCAGCAAGATTGATAACGTTTTTGTATTTAAATTGAAACCCATTTAAAACGTCCACTTCCTTCGCTCCTCCACCAAACAAGAATACTTTATACGATTTAGAAAGGGTTTCAATAACCGTTTCCACTTGATTAAGCGGATACATTTTGCTGTCGTGAGCTGCAAACGGAGCGATTCCAATCCATTTTAAATTGTGAGAACCCGTGATTGTTTCTAATTTTTCTGACAAAACAGTTGGTTTTGGAAACGTAGGTTGAGATAAATCTACAGGAAAACCTAAATTCTTAAACACCTCGGCATAGCGCTCTACCGTAGTTGGTAATTGTCTAAAAACAGTACCGTTAGTTAAGGCTTTCTTTTCGGTCCTTCCTTTGTCTATTTGAACAAAAGGTGTTCCTAAAAAGAATGTTTTCAGAATATTAGAACGCAACACATTATGAATATCTGCCACGGCATTAATATTCAACTTTTTAAGTGATTTCGAAAGTTTATACAATCCGAAAAACCCTTTATGCTCATTTTTTAAATCGGCAGGAAAAATATTGACTTGTTGTAAATCTCTAAAAAACGGTTCGAAAAACGGACGTGTTAAAACCGTTACTTTTAAGTCCGGATATTGTATTGTTAACGCTCGTAACACAGGTATAGACATAGAAACGTCTCCCATTGCCGAGAGACGTATAGCTAATATATGTTGTATTTGTTTGGACACGTTTTAAAGGAAAAGAGTTCCTATTTTAGAGAACGTAACACTGGGTTAAGCTCGTCGTCGTTGTACATTTTCATTTGCTTATACACTTTCATGTATTTATCGCCAGAAGCAATATCTTTTAGCAATGTATCTATCGCTGTAGATAGATCTACACGTTGTTCTAAAAGAATATCTAATTTTGTTTGACATGCTTTTTTATGAGCATCAGAAGCATCTTGACGTGTTGCTTCTTCATTCATATGATACACTTTTAATGCTAAAATAGATAATCTATCTACTCCCCAAGCAGGACTTTCTGTATTGATTGTCGCGTTTTCTTTAGGTGTAACCGTTTTGTTTTGTTCTAAAAAATAGCTATCCACATACTCCACCATATCTGTACGATCTTGGTTAGAAGCATCAATTTTACGCTTCAAAGTTAAAGCTGCAACAGGATCGATTTGTGGGTCACGAATTATATCTTCGTAATGCCACTGCACGGTGTCAATCCAACATTTTCTATATAATAAATGCCCTAATAAATCGTCTTCTTTACTATACGGATTCGAAAAATCCTGATCCACAGTATTTATAACGTGATAGGTATTTATTACCTCCTGAAAAATAGTATTTGCCTTAGTTGTAAACATGATTTTGATTTTAAAGTACAAACCTACATATATTTTAGTTAAACACCTTCATTTCACTTTCAATGTAAGTTCACGTTTAACAAAAATTTAAATAGACATTACAAACGTAAATATACCTCTAATTAATTAACTTTACCAGACACCATAAAAGAGAACCATGCAAATTCATAATTTATCTTCTGAAAACACAATATTAAATGTATTTATGTCAGAATTACGAGATAAAACCATTCAAACCGACAACATGCGATTTAGAAGGAACATAGAACGTATTGGTGAAATTCTGGCTTACGAATTAAGTAAATCGCTTCATTTTAAACCGAAATCTATAGTAACACCTTTAGACACAACCGAAGTTAGTTTACCGGAAAATGACATTGTGATTTGTTCTATTTTACGTGCTGGAATCCCCTTACATAACGGGTTATTAAATTATTTTGATTCAGCTGAAAATGCGTTTATTTCAGCTTATAGACATCATAAATCCTCACCAGAAAGTTTTGAAATTGTAGTGGAATATTTAGCCTGTCCGTCTTTAGAAAACAAGACTCTAATTCTTGCAGATCCTATGCTAGCCACAGGGCAATCTATGGTTGCTACTTTTGAAGCTTTAAAACCTTTTGGAACGCCTAAAGAAATTCATTTAGTTAGTGTTATTGGTGCGCAACAAGGTGTAGATTATGTTTCAAATCATTTTAATAATGACACCCATTTATGGATTTCTACTATAGACGAAAAACTAAATGACAAAGGCTATATTGTTCCTGGACTGGGAGATGCTGGCGATCTTTGTTTCGGCGAAAAATTACAACATTAACAATCCGAAAGGGACAAAAATTAAAAGTCCTAGAAAAATTTCCTTAAACCACTTATCCTGAATAGTTTCTAAATAATTCGTGATGATTATCGCCAAAGGCGCGAATAAAAACAAAAACTCTCCACCTTCTTTTTTAGGAGATAAAACCATGATAATAGACGCAATAAGTGTTGCAACTAAAATAACTTTGTAACCTGGTTTAAAGTTTTTCTGCTTCAGTTTTATAGTACGGATATAAAATACCGAAGACCAAATCCCGAAGGAAATTAACAGCGTTACACCAACTATATATTGCAACGTATTGTAAGTGTCAAACTCCAGACTAACTCTCGGTAAAATGTTTAAAGCTGTAAAAAAATCATCGTACATAATTACGGAATACGACACACCTAAAATAAAAACAGAAGCTAAACTAACAATAGGAATAATCCAATCTTTCAAATTATTGTTAGAATAAAAAAATAAAGCAGCATAAACAAGGAAAATAAATAAGATAGACCAAAAATAAAATAAGGTTGCAATCCCGATCCAAAAAGCAGCATCGAACAATTTCTTTTTGATGTCTAGTTGCGATCGTAAACTTAAAATTCTACGCAACGATAATAGAATAAAAAAGTTAGAATACACGATATTATCACTCAGCATTGTTTGCGGTAAAGCCATTAAAAACAAGGCATATAGAAGAATTTCGTAACTGCTTTTTTGCGTTAATTTATTTTTACTAACCAAAAAATCCAAAACTAAAATAGAGGAAAAAGTCGCACAAAAAACAAAGAAATATTTTATATAATGCTTTATCAAATCTGAGTCTACAGCATACTTTGTGTGTGCAATATAAAATGTAACCAAAGTAATTGTAAAGACAACTAAAAAATTTATTGGCTTAGATTTACTAAAAATACTTGTAATCATTAACTCTTTTTGTATTTTTGTTTGGTAAATATACCACACTATGAAAGATTTTTTTTACGGGATACAGGATTTATTTGTAAACGTATTGTTCGCACCTCTTGATGCTTTAAGAGCATTAGAGCTTAAAAACTGGTTTGCAGCCAACATGTTCTCATGGATTTTTATATTAATCGGAATGGGATTTTTTGTGTATTGGATGCTTCAATTAAAAAAGTTTAGTGACAACAACGAAGAAGACAAAAGTATTTCTTCGCACTCTTTTCTATAATTCGATTTTTATAAATCGAACCCTATATCTTTACGATAATACATCTTATCGAAATGTAGTTTTTCTATATTTTGGTAAGATTTTTTTATGGCCTCTTGATACGTATTTCCGTAAGACGTCATCGCCAACACACGACCACCGGTAGTTAATACTTTTCCATCTTTTAAATCGGCTCCAGCATGAAAAGGAATAGAACCTTCTACATTTTCTAGACCTGTAATCTCCTTCCCTTTCTCGTAAGCTTCAGGATATCCGCCAGAAACTGTCATAACTGTAGTTGCTGCACGTTCGTCTATTTCTAAATCTATTTCATTTAAAGTACCGTTAGCTACTGCTTGAAGTAATTCTACAAAATCGTTTTTAAGTCTTGGTAAAACAACTTCGGTTTCAGGATCTCCCATACGTACGTTATATTCAATAACCATAGGGTCGTCTCCTACTTTTATCAATCCGATAAACACAAAACCTTTGTATGGTAAGTTATCTTTAATTAAACCTTCTATTGTTGGTTTTACAATACGTGTTTCAATCTTTTCTAAAAATTCGTCTGTAGCAAATGGTACTGGAGACACTGCTCCCATTCCACCTGTATTTAAACCCGTATCTCCTTCTCCAATACGTTTATAATCTTTAGCTGTTGGTAATACTTTGTAGTTTTTTCCGTCGGTTAAAACAAAACAACTTAATTCAATTCCATCTAGAAATTCTTCAATCACTACTTTTGTACTTGCTGCTCCAAATTTAGCATCGACTAACATGGCTTTTAGTTCTGCTTTAGCTTCATCTAAATCATTTAAAATTAACACACCTTTTCCGGCAGCTAATCCATCTGCTTTTAAAACATAAGGAGCTTTTAGTGTCTCAAGAAAAGCATAACCGTCTTCAACATTAGATTTATTAAAACATTGGTAAGCGGCAGTTGGAATATTATGTCTGAATAAAAATTCTTTTGCAAATTCTTTACTTCCTTCTAATTCTGCGGCAGCTTTTTCTGGTCCGATAACTGCAACATGCTTTAATTTCTCATCATTTAAGAAGAAATCGTGAACACCTTGCACTAAAGGATCTTCTGGGCCAACGACAACCATATCGATATTATTTTCTAAAACTAGCGTTTTAATAGCTTCAAAATCGGTTACACCAATGGCAACATTTTGTGCTATAGTAGCTGTTCCTGAGTTACCTGGAGCAACAAAAAGCTTTTTACATAATGGACTTTGAGAAATTTTCCAAGCAAAAGTATGTTCTCTTCCGCCAGCACCTAGAATTAAAATTGTCATATTGAGTATAGTTTGGAGCAAAAATAATTGCTTTTACGCTTAAAAAATAATTATTTTACAAAAACATATACCTTATCGTCCTTTGAAGATATTCAACCTTACTTTACAATTAAATGGTTTCCCTTTGAAGGAGGCGACTAACACGCTTTCTGAAATTCAGAAATTAGACGAATCGGAATATGAAAATTATTTAAATTCGAAAAAACAAGATATCTTAGAATATCATTTAAAACACAATTCGTTTTATAAATCGTTTGGGACACATATCGATTTGAAGGATTGGAATTCTGTTCCCGTAATGACCAAACGCGATTTACAACAACCTTTAAAAGATCGGTTATCTGAAGGATTTACGCCTAAAAATGTATATATAAACAAAACATCTGGATCGTCTGGAGACCCGTTTATTTTTGCAAAAGATAAATTATGCCATGCGCTAACTTGGGCCGAGATACAAAACCGTTTTGGCTGGTATGGTATCGATTTTAATAGTTCTTTACAAGCTCGTTTTTATGGAATTCCATTAGATAAAATAGGCTATTATAAAGAACGTTTTAAAGATAAACTGAGTAATCGTTATCGGTTTTCAATTTTCGATTTAAGTGATGTCGCTTTAGACACTTATTTAAATACTATTAAAACCAAACCATTCGATTACATAAATGGTTATACAAGTGCGATTGTACAGTTTGCGAAACATTTAAAAGATAAAAATCTGATATTAAAAACTGTTTGTCCTACTTTAAAATGTTGTGTAGTGACTTCGGAAATGCTTTTTCCTGACGATAAATTACTTTTAGAACAGCAATTTGGAGTTCATGTAATAAACGAATATGGTGCATCGGAATTAGATTTAATTGCATTTCAGAATCCGAATGATATTTGGCAAGTGAATAGTGACACCCTTTTTGTTGAAATTTTAGATGATAAAAATCAAGCTGTAGCAAACGGTAAAGAAGGTCGCCTAGTCATTACATCTTTATATAACAAAGCCCACCCTTTTATTCGGTATGATTTAGGCGATATTGGTATTCTTTCTGAAACAAGTACCTTGCAAAAGCCTGAGTTAAAAAAACTGATTGGGAGAACCAATGACATGGCCATTTTACCGAGCGGAAAACGCGCTGCAGGATTAACTTTTTACTATATTACGAAGGCCATTATTGAAGACGATGGCAACGTGAAAGAATTTATAATTACACAAGAACACAAATCAACATTTAAAATAGAGTACGTTGGTAAATTAGAAATTTCTACAACAAAACAACAGGAAATTATCGCTGAAATGAGACGTTATCTTGAAGATGGATTAACGATACACTTTGAAAGACATAACGCTTTAAAACGCTCTAAAAGCGGAAAACTGAAGCAGTTTACGTCTTTGGTAAAACAATAAAAAATATGAAAATTACTATAGTTGCAGGAGCACGACCAAATTTCATGAAAATAGCACCAATTATTGATGCCATTACATTAAAAAGCAATAGTGGAACTCCAATTAGTTTTAGATTAGTTCATACAGGACAGCATTACGATAAAAGTTTAAGTGATACTTTTTTTGAAGAATTAAACATTCCCTATCCAGATTCTAATCTAAATATAAAAAGCGGTACCCAAGCGGAGCAAACGGCCGGAATTATGATTGGTTTTGAAAGAGAACTTATAGAAAATCCATGCGATTTAGTTTTAGTAGTTGGAGATGTAACCTCAACTATGGCTTGTACAATTGTTGCCAAAAAAGCAGGAATTAAAGTTGCTCATATAGAAGCTGGCATACGTTCTGGAGACATGAATATGCCGGAAGAAATAAACAGAATCGTAACAGACAGTTTAACGGATTATTTTTTCACCACATCTGAATATGCGAACGCAAATTTAAAGAATCTTGGTGTTTCAAAAGATAAAATTTATTATGTTGGAAACGTCATGATTGACACTTTACGAAAACATGAAAACCGACTTAAACAACCAGAGTTTTGGAAAACCATTGGCCTACAAAATAAGTCTTATTTTGTTTTAACATTACACAGACCTAGTAACGTAGACGAGACTCAATATCTAAAAGATTTAATTTCTAGAATTGTTCAATTAAGCAATAAAAAACCTATTATTTTCCCTGTACATCCTAGAACAAAAAAAATGCTCTCAGATTTAAATTTAAATTTCGACAACCTTTATTTTGTTGAACCTTTAGGGTATTTAGAGTTTAATTATTTGGTTAAAAATGCATTTGCAGTACTTACAGATTCTGGAGGAATTACAGAGGAAACAACTGTTATGCATGTGCCGTGTATTACATTAAGAGAAAATACTGAGCGTCCTGAAACTTGCAATATAGGTACAAATTTTCTTGCAGGTAATAATCCTAAAAAATTAGAAGAAGGATTTACAAAACTTTTCTCGAATAATTGGCCAACAGGAGAAATCCCCAAATTATGGGATGGAAATACTGCGAAACGTATCGTAGATCACCTATTAGATATCTAAAGCATTTATGAAAGACATTCTTATAATTACAAGTTATTTTCCACCTGAAATAGGAGCGGCGTCAAATAGAATTTCACACTTAGCAGAAGGCCTTAAAGATCGTCAATACAAAGTTTCTGTAATAACACCCTTACCTAATTATCCCACCGGAAAAATTTTCAACAATTATAAAGGTCACTTTAAATTAACCTCTGAAGAAAATGGAATAACAGTTAATAGGTTGTGGATTTATGCGAGTAACTCCAAAAACAAACTACTACGTTTAATAGCCATGTTTTCCTACAGCCTTAGTTTACTCTGGTTTTTCATTTTTAATAAAATTCCGAAAACGGTTATTGTACAATCTCCACCATTACTTGTTGCATTTACATGCATGCTTTTTCTAAAATCAAAAAAACGTAATCTTATTTTAAATGTGAGTGATTTATGGCCCATTGCAGGTTTGGAATTGGGAGCTCTCAAAAAGAATTTTAGTTATGGTATTTTAGAAAAAATAGAACATTTTAATTATAAAAAAGCAGATTTAATTTTAGGACAGAGTGAAGAAATATTAACTCATGTTACTTCAATATTTCCTAAAAAGAACACTTTTTTATATCGTAATTATCCAGAAATTAAAAACGAAATATTAAAAACAAAAGAAGTTCCAAAAGTTAAAATAAAAATGGTTTATGCCGGACTATTAGGTATTGCTCAAGGTATTTATGAATTGTGTAATCAATTAGAATACAATCACATTGAATTTCATATTTATGGATCTGGATCTGAACAAGATAAAATTGAAAATTACATTAAGAGTAATCCCCAATTACCTATTACTTTTCATGGTCAGGTTTCAAGAAATGAACTTCATGAAATCTTAAAACAATACGACATCACGATTATTCCTTTACTTAATAGAATTTATGGGTCGGTTCCTTCAAAAATCTTTGAATACTCTAAACTAGGGCTTCCAATGGTTTATTTTGGAGGTGGAGAAGGTGAAACAGTTATTCGAAACAACAAATTAGGTTGGGTAGCAAAATCTGCAGATTATAACGATCTAAATCGAGTAATTGGTACCATTGACAAACAGAAACTAACCACAGAATTAAATAACGCTATAAAAGAAACAGCCTATAAAAATTTTGATTTAAAGGATCAGTTAAATAACTTGACAGAAAAACTTTCTAATTAATACGCTTTATCTTCCCCTTTTACAGCGTTTAATAAGGTCTGTAAAATAATTTTAAGGTCGAGAAGTATGGACCAGTTTTCGATATAAAAAATATCATATTTTACACGGTTAATGATGTCCTTATCGGTTTCTACTTCACCTCTAAATCCGCTTACTTGTGCTAAACCTGTAATACCTGGTTTCACAAAATGTCGCACCATAAATTTATCAATTCGTTTGGCGTACATATGTGTGTGACTCACCATGTGTGGTCTTGGACCAACTACAGACATATCGCCAAAAAAAACATTATAAAACTGAGGCAATTCGTCTATACTTGTTTTACGAATAAACTGTCCGACTTTAGTAATTCTCTGATCTCCTTTTGTGGCTTGATACAAATGTGCATCGGTATTAGGCATCATAGAACGGAATTTATAACACTTAAATTCTTTATAATTAAATCCGTTACGCGACTGTTTGAAAAAAACAGGTCCTCTGGATTCAATCTTAATAATAATTGCTAAAATGGGCGTTAACCAGGATAGAATAAAAACAATTATGAATATCGAAAAAACTATATCAAAAAGCCTTTTAAAAAACTGATTGACACTTTCTTCTAGAGGAATATCACGAAGTGATAAGATAGGAATGAAATCGTAATATTCGTATTTCAATTTTTTAGAATAAATTTCCTTATTATCTGGTAAGAACTTTAAAATTTTCAGGTTATTATCAGCAAAATTTACAACTTGAAGAATTTGTGTGTTAGATAATTCTGTGATTGAACAATAAATTTCATCGATTGTGTTTTCTTTTATAAAACGTAAACAATCTACTAATGATTCTTGAGATTTATCTTTTAAATTAAAAACTTTCTTAAGCGAATACCCATATTCTGGATTGTTTTTAAAAAAGCCTTCCAAGGCATTTGTTTGTCTATTTTTACCAATAATTACAGTATTTCTTAAATTCCCACCAAAAGAAGCACGGTATTTTTGAAGCAAATAGTAAACAGCGAATTTTGCTATTCCGATTAGTAAAAATACAAGTCCAATATATTTTAAAACTAAAAAAGTATTTACATTTAAATTATGTCTAAACCCGAAATAAGCAAAAACTATTAAAGTAAATAAAAGCGCCTGTTTAACGAGCAAGGCCATTATAGTAACTTCTCTTGTAAAACGATATACATCGTAGAATTTAGAATATAGTGAAAGAATAACCCAGGTTATAGATACTAGGGAAACGAATAAAATTGGGTTTACATTTTTAAAAAAGAATAACAAGGCTAATCCATTTATTATACCAAAATCTATGGTGTAGGAAATAGGTCTTAAGTACCCAGAATATCTACCTTGTTTATATGAATTCACTTATGCATTTAAGATTTTGATATATAATGTAAAATTAACTTTTAGAATATATAAATGTTTAATCTACAAAAATAGGAAAGTAGCTTGATTTAATAGTATTTACAATATATTAAATATTCTTTATTTTATATATTCTGATACATCTTCATGTACAAACTTAATTCAACTTTAAATTAGTAGTATAAACCATAAAATATAAAGCTATAAAATATGGTATAACAGGCGAATTAGTAAAGAAACTTCCTGCAAGAACAACACAGATTAGAAGAAACGTCATTGGAATTTTTAAATCTTTGTCTTTAAAAAAAAGTTGTAAAAAAATTGAGTAAAAAAAACTTAAGTATAGAAGACTTCCAAATGCCCCAAAAAACCAAAATAAATCTATTAATTCTATCTCTGTTCTTCCCCAATCAAACTGAGCTCCTCCAAAAATATAATTAAAAAACCCCCAGTACTGTTCGATATAAGGTATTAATATTTCTGATATAGATTGGTCCCTATAACTAAATAGCATTGTTAAAAGCCCATTATTTATGTATACATCATATAATACTCTAAAATTAGTTTTAAAAAGATCCATAAAAAAAGGAAAGTAAAAAACTGTCGTACCTAAAAATAAAATGACTGAAAATATTATAATATATGCATTAAAATATCTGAAGGACAAATATAAAACAAACAACAAATTAAACAGATAAATTGTTTTTGTTCCAACTAACATTGAAGTCAATAATGCACTTATTAAAAACAAGCGACTCTTTAAGTCTTTCTTAATGGTAAATTCTTTAAAGAAATAGAGGATTAGAATAATATAGATGTAACTAGAATGACTGGCATGTAAAAACAAACCATTAAATCCAAATCTATCTGAAAATCCTATGTACGTTTTAAAAAAATTAAAATCAAAAATAAGACCTAATAAAATGGCTCCGGTATTTATAAAAAAAATAAGTTTTATTGTTTGACCTAAATAATCTACTTGTCTATTTAGAACATTTATTTGTGTTTTATTTCTTGCTTTTAATGAAAAATATAAGATAAAAGCAAATAAATATCCATTAAGGGCATAGAAGTTTATAAATGTCCTTTGTAAAAAATCACCAGCTGATAAAGAAATTTGACCAAATAAATAAATGCAAAAAACACGCCAATAATATAATATATTTTTTTGGAGGTCTTTTTATTTCTTATTAGATATACTATGATTAAAACCTCAACAATCAGTTTAAAAACACCAGAAATTCTAGTAAAACTAAAATAATTATATTTTAATATTTTACTTAAAAACTCTGTAAAATAAAAAAGTAATAATAAAATTGAAGGAAGTATAAATACTAAATTACTGTGACTTTTACTTTGACTGTAATTTTTTAAAATATTGAACATTCCATTTTATTATAAATTTTATAATACTACTCACATTCCAAATATTATATTTACTAAAAATATTTTTTGCGCTAGTCTCGTTTAAATGATGATAAATATAAGTTTGATTGACTCCAATCACTTTTAAACCCCTGCTGTAAGCTTCAAAACAAATATCTATATCTTCGCAATACAATCTATATCTTTCATCTAATAACGTCTTATTTGTCTTTAAAAATTGGTTACGAATAAGCATACAAGCACCTAAACACCAATCTATATTTGGCCCAACCATTTGTATTTCGTTATTAGATTTTAACAACCCTAATCTTTTTTTTACTACATTAATAAAATTAGGGAATGCTTTCCATGTTTTTTGAATATCCCCATTTGGATATTTTAATATAGGAGTAACAATTCCAATAGTTTTGTCTTTTTCAATGTAATCATAGAGTACTTGAATAAAATTTGTGTCAAAATAAGTATCAGGATTTAATAACATATAATACTTCGTTTCGATATTAAAATATCGTATTAAATCGTTATTATTTTTAGAAAAACCTTCTAATACATCCTTCACTAAAACATTATCTTTGTACGGACTATTTAATAATTTTTCGGCAGTTCCATCTGTAGATTTTGCATCACAAAAAAAAACGTTTTGAATATTAAAATCTACTAAAGATTTTATTAATTTATCTATATAATCTGCATGGTTATGAGTTACTACTAATATGCTAATTTGTTTTTCTTGTGTCATATAATAAAATCTTTTCAAGACTTTTAATAAAATTTTTAAATGAATAATTCTCCAAGTACGTAAATCGTGCTTTTTTCTTTAAAACCTCTAAATTATCTGAACCTTTAAAATTATCATTTAATATATCTACTAAATTTGAAGAATCATTTTTTAATATAAAAGCCACACCCAGTTCATGCAGGTTATTTGTCACAATCTGTTTGGTTGTAATAATGGGTAATCCGCTCATTAATGCCTCAATGTATACTAGTGGATACACTTCATAATTTTCATCGCTTAGAAACAACAAAACATCATTAGCTGCTAAATTAGCAAATTTGGTGGCATCCTCCTTAACTGGTCCAAAATAACTTATGAATTTATATTTAAAATTAAGAGTTTGAATACTAGTTTCATCTTCATCACTTAAAGCACCTCCCAAAATATTAAGCTTACAATTTATTTTTTCGTTTTCTAAAATTTCGGCGATTTTAATTAAACGATTTATTCCCTTTTCTTTAGATAGATTCGATAAAAATATGAAGTTTATTTCTTTGTTAACAGCAACTTTTAAATCATCATTCTGGAAATAATCTGGTAGTGCATTTGGAACCAGAAATGTGTTAGGACAAAATGGACTAATGTTTGCGTATTGCGATTGATTAATTACAATAATTTTAATTTTAGTGAAAAGGAATTTATTATAAAATTTCAAGTTTTCCTCTAAACCATTTGCATGAATATGTGCTGTTATGTTTTTAGTTTTGAAACTACAAACAAGTAGAATTATTAAATCTCTATAAAAAGCAAAACCTTTAGGTGTAAAGTTAAGATAAACTATATCTTGTTTTTTAATTAAAAACAACTTCTTAAAAAGCGAATAAAAACTTGAAACCTTTTCAAGGTTAAATTTTCCAAAATTATTAAAATCCTTTGCTTGCGCTGTATTTAATTCACGAATAGTGATATTAGTATTTGTAAATAATGAATTTTTAATATGATTTGATATTACTTTAACGCCATTGTTTGGCCCTGATATTGGAAATATAAAAAATAACTTCATGTTTATACATTATTTATCGAATCAAACCTTTAATATTTCATATTTAAACTGAGACAAAATTGTGTTGACTTTTAGATAAAAATCAACAAATTTAAACCTATTAAATCTTACAAGCCAATAAATATGAATAATTAAATTTATGCTGAACATCACTTTATGTTCAAAAACTTTAACATAAATAATCTTATACTTAAAGGCGCTCCTTTTTTGAATTAAGACTATTCATAATCGGAACTATTAAAAAGAAAAGCAAATTAACACTAGGCTCATAAAGTAATCCACTAGAAAAAAAGGATACAGAAAAAATAATAAAAATAAAGAATGCATTAAAATAATCCTTGAAATTGAGTTTTATGAAATTAAAATAAATTTTTGTAAAAAAGAATATACCAACAACTCCTAGAAAAAAATATAAATCTATAAAATCCATTCCCGAAAGGAACCTATAGTCTCGAAAATTACCTCCACCACATATATAATTTAAAAAACTCCAATGTGGTCTTATAAAGTTCTCTAATGTATCTACTAATTTATCTATTCGAAAAGAAGTTAAACTCGACAAAAAACCATCTCTTTTGTAATAAAAATAAAAAAGGTTAAAAACTTGTTCGAAATATCCAATGATTTTTCGATAAAATATAACAAATATCAACACCGCTAAACTGCCGATTAATACTAAATATTTTGACTTTTTATTTTCAAAAAATAAATGATAAATTAAAATAATTGGAAAAAATAAAAAAACTTTTTTAGTTCCCACTAATAAAGACGCTAAAATTACTATGAATAATTTTAATGCAATTAATAATTCAAACTTAATTATTAAACTTCTATAATAAACTAAAATTAGAATTATGAAATAATAACTAACCTGTCCACTTTTACTAAAGAAGCCATTAAAACCAATTCTATCTCCATAAAAATAAGTTCTAAATAAGGGGAAATCTGTAAAAAACCCATAAAAAATTAAAATAATATTAAGTAGAAATATAATTTCAAATAGCTTAAATAACCGTTTAATTAAATCTATGTTTTTTAATAACGGATTAAAAACAATCAGAATAATTGGGAAAAATAAATATTTCACTAAAAATTCTAAATTCACTATCACATTTTCTATTATATCAATCCCTTGTAATGCAAACTGCCCAACGAAAAAAGAAATCACTAGTATTACTAAATAATTTAATAATTTTCGAACTTCATTTTGATTCAAGTAATCTTTAATGTTAAATACAAAAAAGACAAAAAAAAGAATCAGACATAAAATTTTTGATAGTGTTGTATATTTCGAGAATTCCCAATTAAAATAAAAAGCTAATTTTCTAAACGCATCACCTATATAAAACAATACTATTGTTAGAATAAACAAATAGTAATTCTTATACTCTAATGTAGTATATTGTTTCTGCTCTAATTTAACTTGCATAAATAATAATTACAATTTAATTTTTTAACAAACTTAGGCTTACTTTTAAATTCCAAACTAGAGGTAAGAAAAAAGAAAAAAACACTATACCTTTATTAAGTTCTAATATTGTTTCTGTTGCCGAAACTCCCAATAAAATAAAAATTAAATAAACACCATAAAAATTCTTTGAGGCTAAAAAAGTAAATAAAGATAGAATTAATAAAAAAGGAAAATAAAGACCTAAAATAACTCCAAATTTCAGTAACTCTTCTAAATATTGATTATGTGGATTAAAAACCTTATTATATTTGGCCATCATATATAATAACGGTCCATAGTCTTTTTCACTATAAACCTCACTAAGCTTAAATTGAACCTCTTTTGATGAGCCATATCCTATATATGGTTTATCTATAATAAGCTCTTTACAACTATTCCAAATTAAAATTCTAACACCTCTACCGCCCCATACTTTTTCTATATTATAATTATTATTATAATTAATTGTTTCTAGCAGTCTTTTCTTAATAGGAGGTGCTTGCAATATAATAATTGTAAACAAAACAAAACCACCAAAAAGAGATATAGCGACACTCCTTAAATGTGGATAATTATAAATAGAATATATAAATAAAAATATTATAGTTAAAAAAGCCAATATCCAAACAATTCTAGCCGATAATAATAAAATATAAAACAAAATAATCACAGTAGTTACTACAGTAATTAGCTTTTGTTTATACCCTTTAATTGAGTTAAAATAGAAGATAGCATAACCAATAGAAAATAGTAAATACATACTTAAATAAGTAGCGTGCATATTTACATGCATGGAAAATTTATGGTTAATTAACTCTGATAAATTGTTTGTGATAATAAACTCGTAAAGGCTTGATAAAAAGCAATACGAAGCTATAATAAAACCAAAATAAAAGAAAACCTTAAATATCTTCCTAACAGAAATCCCATACTGCTTAATCATAAATATCGCAGATGGAATTATTAGAAAAGATAATTTTTTTTCTAAATCATTAGTAACTCCTTTTACAGGAATATCATATAAAAAACCGATAAAAATCATAAGGTAAAAAACAAAGAATAACCTCACATTCCTTTCTTGTAAAATTCTATTCCAGTTAGCTTTATTGCTGTTAAGACCTACAAATAACACCATTAAAATGGTTAAAATATTTGTAAAAATCATTGGAAGATAAATTACTATAGGAAATAAATAAAATAAATATTCACCACTTAATAGCGTCTTCTTATTTAAATATTTTAGAATCAATGTGTTCATTTTATCGATGTATCTGGAATAACTTGCTTTTTATCAAAAATATCCTTTAAGGTTAGTAACTCAAAAATTATGATCACTGAAAAATATTCATACCAATAATCTAACACAAAATAACCTAGAAGTATTACTAGCATAAACTTTGAATAGGTTAAACTATTTCTGTTTTTTACAAAAAAATTAATATACAAAAAGACGTAAAGACATAAACCAATTAAACCATATTCACCAATAATTTTATTATAAAAAGAAAATGGTTGATTCGCTGTATTATTAATATTATCCCAAGGATTACCGAAATCATGATTCCAGATCCCTAAATGATATTTAACAAATTCTGGAGATGCATAACTCCAATTTTTTGGATACCAATTTACATAATCCCCCGATGTTATAAAGGCGGCCCTTGAAGAAAAATTACCTCCACCAGATCCTAATATGAAAGATTTAACAGAACTGCTCCAATAGTTTCCCGTTTGCCAAAAAGATTTTATTTTATACGGAGTATTATCATCATTTTCAATAATTCTATTAATATACCTTGAAGCATAGGTAACATTTGTTGGAGAGATTTCTTTAAATAAAAACAAAAAACCAAATCCAAATAATAGCAGTAGAACTTTATATTTAATTTTAATTTTTGAAAAGAAATAAACACTTACGAGAAGGAGTCCTAAAAAAATAACTAAACCACTCATATAAGTTGTCATTAAAAGAGTAATGATAGCCATAAATGCTTTTTTCCATTCCTTGCGCATAAAATACATTAATGAAAAAAAAGACATTATTAACATATTTACAGAAGAATTACTATAAATAGATTTAATAAAATCTCCTGCAGAATTAGTTACTCCGTAAGGGTTTATACTTTGAAACTGAAAAACAATTTCAAAATATTGAATAATAACAACGATAATATTAAAGTAAAAAAAAACATCTATTGTTTTATCGACCTTTAAAGCAGTATTCCTCTTAAAAAAGAAACCTATTTGTGCTAAACAAAGAAAACTAATTATCCAAAAACACAAAACCAAAATATAACTTGGTAAATAAGAAAAAGTATTAAATATTAAATTAAAAAAACCATAAATTAGATGAAACAATATAATAAAGAAATAAAATAAATTTAAATGGTTTATTCTTAAAACTGATTTAAATCTTAATATGAAAATAAAAACTAAACCTATAATTTTAAGCGGAAGATTACCTTGAACAATTAAAATTAAAAATATTAAAAAAGGAAAATCTATTGATTTTATATTGATTTTCTTGACTATTCCAATCATTATTAATCTTCTTATTGATTACACTCAAAAGGATAAACTGGTAAAGTTTTAGATAGAGTTGATTTATTACTTCCAATAAATAATTTACAGTCTGTATTATCTATAAAAACTTTTGAATATACTTTAAAATAATCATGCATAGTAACTCCTCCTCTACTATTCATTAAATTTTTATCAACTGTAGGATGTACCTTATTAGTAAATTCCTTAACATTATTAAAATGTAATGTTCTTAATTTATTTATTTTGTCATAGCTATCTGTATGTCCGTAAAGACTGTTCTTAATCTTGGAATCTGTAAAATAATCTCCATTATTTAAATCAATTCCCAACATTACAATATTTTTATATCCTAGAGCTTGAGCAAACATTACAGCACAACCAATATGGCTATTATGATGAACAAGATCGTTCAATTTTAAATTATTTTTTGAAAATAAATGTTCAAAATAAGACTCTAAGACTTCAGGATATATCGTTGGAAGTAAATGTGGTGTATGAACATATAACCTTTTTTTATGATTATATTTTTTTAAATTAAATCTACTTTTAATTACATGTTTATATTGAAAAAACATATCTACACCTTCATACCTTTCTCCTGTTTGTTCACAAAAAAATTCTTGCATCTCTTTCAGAGGAATCATTTCCATTAAATGATAATCTGGAATTATTGGATGAACGAAGGAATAATTTAATCCAATAATATTATTACTTTCTATTTCTTTCCAATCACCATCTGTCAATTCATTAATGGATTCTCCACTCCCTAAGATGAATACAGTATCCGATTTTTTCTTTTTATCGACATAGCCACTTACATCTTTAAATCCTTTTAACTTTGAATGAAACTGAAAAAATTTTGATTTTATTTCAGATTCAGCATACATAGACAAGTATTCTTTCCCTTTAATAGTTGTAAAAATTTCAGGATTTTTCTTCTCAAAACGACTAGAGAAAAGCTGACCTATATATTTAAAAATAGTTTCTATCATTTCATTCTTTTTATTATTACTGTACTTCGTTTCACTGTAAACACTAAAAACATCACCGTTAATAACATTTTTATTAGATAATGAGCATCTTTCGCAAAATAGCATAAAACCAATAGAAAACAGGTGTACAAAACCCATCTTTCAGGATAAAATTCATGATTATATAATTTCTTAAATTTAGTGATATAAAAACCCGAATATCCAATAAACAAAAAAGCAAAAAAGGTTGTAATTACTGCTATTTCAAATCCATAAATTGGAATTAAGATAATATTTAAAACAATATTTAATAAGCCTGCAATAAAAGAAATTTTCCAAAACTCTTTAGTTTTTTCAAAATAATAGAAAACTGTAGCCATAGCTGTATACATAGGTTTGTATGCGTAAGACATTGTTAGAATTACACCTATTTTATAAGAACTTCTCAGACCTTCATTTTTAACCATTATTTCAAAAACCTCTTTAAGCCAAAGAGCAAGTACAAAAGAAACAAAAATCACAACATAACTTTCTAAAAAAATTATATTTCTGAGGTAATCTGTATTTGAATTTTTCTTAAAATCCTTAATCAAAAGTGGTGTTGAAGCCTGATGAATACTTTCAGAAAATACTCTAGCATAACCTGCAAATTTATATGAAAAATCATAAAGACCAATATTAGAAGTACTTACCCCGAGATTTAACATTACCAATCGATCAGAAAAATCTAACAAAAAAAAAGCGCTTGTATGCGGAACTAATGGCAATGATATTTTTAAATATTTCTTCATTACCTTCCACCTAAATAAAAAATTTGGTACTAGTTTTAATTTTATCCAAATAGGATAAATAAAAGAAAGAAACATTAATGTTTCTGAAATAAAAAAACTCCAAATCCAACCTAAATAACCAAGCCTTAAAAAAACTATTAAGTAATAACTTATACTTAGGTTGATTATACCTGAAATCAGAGCTCTTAAACCTATCTGAATAGGTTTCTCGGCCAATTGATAATACTTTTGTGAAATAATCTGAAGGGAAGAATAGAAAAAAATAGGGATTGTAGTTAATAAAATTATAGTCCAAATGTTATTATCAGCCTCATCGGGTAGAATTGCAAGCAATAATAAAATGGTAATTACACCTAATATAATAGACCAACAAAAGATAAATCCCTGAACTTCATTCCAAATAATTTTATAACCTCGACCATGTGAATGATGAATAAAACAATTCATTAAAACCACATCTAATCCCAATGTTTTAATTACCGTAATCCCTGTAACTAATGAAAGAATAATTCCATATATTCCATAGTCAACTTTCGTTAGGTACGGCGTAATAAATGGCAATAAAAAAAAACCCATCAATATTGGCAGCTTTGGTAATACAGCATAAATGATAGAATGATTGACTATTTTTTTTATCAAACCTAAATTATAAATTAAATTCTTTGAATGTGTTTATATAAGAATGATCTTCTTTTAACAAGTCATTATTATAACCGTAAAACTCAATCTTATTATCCATTGCTGCCTCATAATCGTTTACAGAATCACCGATTAAACACGTCTCTTCTATTGCATAATTATATTTAGCTAATAAATGTTCTACTAATAACTTTTTTGGTGTAGGAGAACCGTGAATAGTTTGAAAATATTTTGAAATCCCCAATTCATCACATAAGAATCTTAATTCATTTTGGTCTGAACCTGAAACGATATGAAAATTATAATTTTGATATTGACTTTTGATATAATTTAAACTATCTGAAATCAGATTATTTGGGTTAGTCAATTCTTTACGCATTATCTCTGAGAATTTGTTTGCATAAAATGTAACCACATCATCAGATATATTTTGATTTAAAATCTCTTCATAAAAATATCGAATTTTAACATAGCGAGACAGACCTCCGTTTATTCTATGATAGGTAATTAAACGCTCAACATCTGTGTCACTAAAGGGTTTAAAAATCTCTTTAAAACCAAAATCCCGCACTTCCATAGAGTCTAAAATAACACCATCGAAATCCCAAAGTATATTTTTAATCATAATCCATTTAGGGTTTTATAAATCATTTCACCTAACTTAAAATCATGTGGCCAATCAATATCGAACGACGCATAACCTTCACTTTTAAACATAAAGGGGTTTTGCCCTATTCTATCTCCATATTTATTATAATTGTCGACAGAGTTTAAAAATATACCACTATTTATTTCATACAATTCTGATATGGTTTGTGTTCTTGGCCATTTTTCGACTTCCCGATCATAATTTACACTCCCTTTATCATTCCATAAAAAAGATTGAATTTTATTAACCGTCATTAAACTATCAAACGTACCAATTTCAATCTCTTCTAAATATTTTAATATTGCTTTTTCGTACACATCATTAGTTAAGAAAGGCGAAGTTACATGCGTCCATAATACATGACCTTCTTTTATAATATCAGGGACATAGTTTATTAACTCATCTGTGCTTGTTGCAGATGTAGCAAGATGTTCCGGCCGTCTGTCTATAATAATATTACTATCTATATTTTTCGCAATATCAATAACTTCTTGATCATTTGTAGAAACGACAATACGATTTATTAATGGTGTTTGTAAAAGTTGATTTAATTTTACGGCAAGTAGACCACCTTTAATACCGGAAAACAATTTTGTGTTTTTTTCTGGAACTCTTTCACTTCCAGCTCTACATGGTAAAAATGCTGTAATCATTATATTATACTATAAATTGATGTTACTTTTAAATTCTTATATTTTGTTGGTGTAATTGACGAGATATTAACGCCTTCAAGTTTTATTGCATCATTAATAATATTTTGATTTTCTTGAGCCAAACCAAACTGAGTGCTATCTAAAGCGGTATCGTAGCCATCGAAACCAGCTAAAAATATGTTTTTAATACCCAAATCTAAAGCGATTTGAATTCCGATTACTAAAGGAGAATCAGACGATGCGTTAGTAAAGCTAATAGATTCTAATTCAACCGAAACAGATTCTATTTCCTTAGGAATAATAGTCCCCATATATCTAGGAAAAGGAGGATAGACACAAGTCTCTTCTAATTTTGAAAAATCATCTCCTATACTCTTTAAAAGTTTTTCACTTTCGAAACCAGCCAAAGCAAAATACTGTTTATTTGTAACATCTAAATACGTGCTTGCATTACGTGCACCTGCATGTATAATGCATAAATTAGAACTCGTTGCAGCAAGTTTCTTTATAGCTATACTGTGAGATTTTGCAGATGATCCTCCACCTAAAATTACTGCGGAATTAAAAATGTCTTTTCGTTCTAAAAGAGGTAGTTTAATATTGTCTTGCAAAGAATCTTTTTGATTATTTAATGCATTTACAATATTTCCTATAGGGTACCTGTTCATTCCTACCCATTCCATTACTTGTTTCTGTGGTAACGAAAATGCTCCTGAAAACATATAAGGTAAACTTGTTCCCCATTTATAATGGCTTTTTAACGATTCAAATTCATTTACAATAGGGCTTAACTTTGTAAAATCTACATGTAATATTTTCTTAGAATTTAAATATGTTAAAAGGAGTTCTGTTCTTAAATTCCCTGCACCTCTACCCATTCCTGTTATAGTACCATCAACAAGTACACAGTCATTTTCTATAGCTGTTAACGTATTAATTAATGCCATTTCCAAGTTATCGTGTCCATGGAATCCTAAAGGAACATTGGTTTTAGACTTCACTAAATCAATAATTTCTATTACATCTTCGGGTAAAATACCTCCAAAAGAATCAACCATATAAAAGAAATCTATTGTAGTCTCCAATCCTTCTAATAAATTTAGGAAAGAAGAATCTTCTTTCCAACTGGACATATACATAACGTTAAAAGCAACCTCAAAACCCATTGCTTTAACCCCTTTTGCTAAAACAATTGCACGTTCAAAATTTTTAGGATCGATAGCCATTCTTACCATAGAAATATATGGTTTACATGGCTCTAATAAATCTTTTAAATGCTCTGGACGAATATTTTTTTCATCTAAAATTATTACTAATTTTTTTGATGGCATGAAGGATTTTAAGCTCTCCATAACGTATTCTGGGCAATAAAAATATTCACCTAAATACCCCTCTAACGATATGCTTCTATAACCTATTTCTACATATTCAATGGGAAGGGCCTCCATAGTCCGACAGTAGTCTTCAACAAGTTCTTTATTGAAATCCCAATTGGTGTAATACCCTCCGTCTCTTAAAGTACAATCTAATATTTTAAACTTACTCGACATTATCTTCATTAAATAGGTTAGTAACTATATCATTAATATTTATAGTGACCATAAAGGGGTCATACACTCCATCTATAGAAATTCTATTATAAATATTATTAGATTCTTCGTGTTCTATAAATTTATTGGTTTTAAAAAAAGTATTCAATTCTGGACCTTCGAATGATTTACTTTTGGCTGTAGTCGATAACGTTATTTTTCTAATCTCTATTGGAGATTCAACCTCACTAGACCCAATATCAATTCTTAATTTAATTGGGTATATTCTTTCGGGTAGTTGAAATGAAATATCTTGAAATTCTGTATCTCCAATTACGTGTTTTTCAATTTTATCTTCAACATGATACTGATTTAATATATCTTCAGAAAAATAGACTTCAAACTTATCATTTTCTAATACCTTGGCGTTGATAACTACGGTTAAATAGGAATCCATTTCAATAGATTTAATATTTTTGTTTTCAACAGGTTTGTCTTTACAAGAAAACGCCATTAAAGCCAATACTAAAATAATTCGTTTCATATATTTAATTAATCTAATTATAGAATTAAGAGTTAAAAGCTACAACTACAAATCTTTTTTAAATGATTTCAAATTCATACCATTTCCGATTAATCCAAAAATAAAAATTGTAGTATTCTATATTTATAACATCCTAGTCTATGGAATAACATTTTATAATAGTTTTTATTATAAAAAAACTAAGGATAAGCAAAAATAGCTTATCCTTAGTTAAATTTCCATGTTGGAATTAATTTTTATTATTCTAAACAATCATACCTGCGGCAACTGTTTCATTTGTAGAATCATCTACCAAAACAATACTTCCTGTCATTCTATTTTCTCTATAAGAATCTATCATTAATGGTTTAGTTGTTCTTATCTTAACTTTTGCAATGTCATTCATGTTAAGAACATCATCACCTTCAACACGATTTAAACTTTCAATGTCTATTTTATAAACAACTTCTTTAATCATTGCTTTCTGATCGTTAGATGTATGTTTTATAGTGTATTTTGTACGTGGTTTTGCCCCAGTACTATTTAACCAACATAACATCACTTCGATGTCCTGAGATGCTTCTGGCTTATTATTAGAACGCACAATCATGTCTCCTCTTCCAATATCAATATCATCTTCTAATTGAATAGATACAGACTGCGGAGCAAAAGCTTCTGTTAATTCCTGATCGTTTAAATTAATTCCTTTTATTTTAGAAGTAAACCCAGAAGGCATAACAGTAATTTCGTCACCTACACGTAGTACGCCACTAGCAACACGACCTGCATAACCACGGTAATCTCTGTGAGAATCATTCTGTGGTCTTAATACAGTTTGTACAGGAAAACGAGCATCAACTTTATTAATATCACTACTAATATGCATGGTCTCTAACATATATAACATAGGAGAACCTTGGTACCAAGGCATATTCTCCGAACGGTTTACAACATTATCTCCATCTAATGCACTCATAGGAATAAATCTAACATCTCTAATTAGCATTTTAGATGAAATTTGCTCGAATTGAGATACAATATTATTGAACACCTCTTCTGAATAATCTACAAGATCCATCTTGTTTACACACACGATGACATGTGGTATATTTAATAAAGAGGCAATAAATGCATGACGCTTTGTTTGCTCTATAACACCATGTCTTGCATCTATTAATATCGTTGCTACATTTGCTGTTGAAGCTCCTGTAACCATATTTCGTGTATATTGAATATGTCCTGGAGTATCTGCTATAATGAATTTACGCTTTGGTGTCGTAAAATATCTATATGCAACATCTATTGTTATTCCTTGTTCACGCTCGTCTTTTAAACCGTCTGTAAATAACGCTAAATCGACACCTGCATGACCTTTTTTCTTACTTGTATTTTCTATTGCTTGTAACTGATCCTCGAAAATAGATTTTGAATCGTATAATAAACGGCCAATTAAGGTACTTTTTCCGTCATCTACACTCCCAGCTGTTGTGAATCGTAATAATTGATTATTATCTAACATAATACTTGTTTCTTAAATTGATTGGAGAATTGATTAAAAGTAGCCTTGACGTTTTCTGTCTTCCATCGCAGATTCCGAACGCTTATCATCACTTCTGTTACCACGTTCTGTTTGACGCATTCCGGCAACTTCATCGGCAATTTTAGCTAAAGTATCAGCTTCAGATTCAATACCACCTGTAATGGTAATATCTCCTAATGTTCTAAATCGTATTTTCTTTGTTACCACTTCTTCATGCTCTTCAAGAACTAAAAATTCTGAATTAGGAATCCATGTATCTTGTCGCCAAACCACTTCACGGTCATGTGCATAATACAATGAAGGAATCGCAATATTCTCGCGTTTAATATAATTCCAAACGTCCATTTCTGTCCAGTTACTTATTGGGAAAGCTCTAAAATGCTCACCTTCAAAATATTTACCGTTTAAAATGTTCCATAATTCTGGACGTTGGTTTTTTGGATCCCATTGTCCGAAATCATCTCTATGTGAAAAGAAACGTTCTTTAGCTCTCGCTTTTTCTTCGTCACGACGACCACCACCAATAGCACAATCTACTTTATTAGATTCAATAGCATCTAAAAGCGTTGTAATTTGAAGGGCGTTACGTGTGGCATTTTTACCTTTTTCTTCAGCAACTCTACCATCATCAATAGATTCTTGAACAGAACCTACAATTAAGTTTACTCCTAACTCTTTAATAATATCATCTCTAAATTGAATCGTTTCAGGGAAGTTATGGCCCGTATCGACGTGCATCAAAGGGAATGGTATTTTTGAAGGGTAAAACGCTTTTTTTGCCAAATGCGTTAAAACAATAGAGTCTTTCCCTCCAGAAAATAAAATTACTGGATTTTGAAATTGAGCCCACACTTCTCTTAAGATATAGATAGCTTCACTCTCTAATTCATCTAAATAATTTAAATAATACTTATTACTGCTCATTGCTCAATAATTTTAATTTAGGTAATATATATTCTACTATTCTGTTTGCTGCATCCTCGACAGATACTTCTTCCGTTTTTATTTCGATATCCGGATTTTCTGGCGCCTCGTAAGGTGCCGAAATTCCTGTCATATTTTTAATTTCTCCTGCTCTAGCTTTTTTATAAAGACCTTTTGTGTCTCGACGTTCGCATTCCTCTACGCTAGTATTAATGTAAATTTCAACAAAGTTATCATCTTTAACGATAGTCTTAATATTTAATCTATCATCTTTATAAGGAGAAACAAATGCCGCTAAAGTAACAACACCAGCATCTATCATTAGATTTGAAATTTCAGCTATTCTACGGATATTTTCCGTTCGATCTTCTGGAGCAAATGTTAAATCGTTATTGATTCCCTTACGAATATTATCTCCGTCTAAGGTATAGGTTTTTATTCCTTTCTCAAACAATTTCTGTTCAACTACATTCGCAATTGTAGATTTACCTGATCCTGAAAGTCCTGTAAACCACATTAAAAACGAATTATGCTGATTTAACTTCTCTCTATCTTCTCGGGATATCTGATAATCGTGAGGTATAATATTCTCTTTCATAATTCGTGAGTATGACGTTTATCTTTGTTTAATCCGAAATTAATTTTATACCAAGCTTTTTCATGTAAATAATAAAAAAGCATTTTAGTTACGACTTCAGCTCCTCCTACTTTTAACCCTATCATGGGATCTCCAGAGATTAACCAAGCCAATGTCATGGTATCCATTGTTCCTACAACACGCCAAGTAATTGTTTTTAAAATATGTCGCTTATTACTTTCCTCCATGTCAACTTTAAACCATACACGTTCGTGTAAATAGTATAAAATCATTTTGGTTGTAATTTCTGCTAATCCAATTTTAAGACCTGTTAACGGATCTCCAGATATTAACCAAGATAACAAAATGGTATCTAAAGTCCCTACTATACGCCAAGTGATAGCTTTTGCAATATGTCTCTTATGTGAGGTATCTTTCATTTTTCTTTAGACTATGTCTACATGTTTAACATTGACAAAAGTAAACATTTTTTCAATAAAAACAATTATCCTATAGACTAACTAGGAAATAAGGATTTAATAAATTTTCTTTGTTGTATAATAAAGAACTATTTGTTTCTTTTGAAATGACTTCAATCCCAACAGCATTACAAATTGCCTGACCTGCAGCAGTATCCCATTCCATTGTTGGAGCGAATCTTGGATAAACATCTGCATTACCTTCTGCAACCAAGCAAAATTTTAATGAACTTCCTTTTGAAACAATTTCCACTTCTTTGCCATTACCCTTTAAAGTTTCGACAAAATCTAAAGTATCCTGACTCATATGCGAGCGACTTCCTACAACTTCAACTGGATTTGAATCTGCACTTTTAGGTTGTAATGCTTCAGCATGTTCTAAAATGTAATCTAAGGATGTATTATGATCTTTTAATTCAACTTTAAAACCTTCATTTTTTGTGACATCAGCATAATATAACGTCTTTACAGCTGGTACATAAATAACACCCAAAACAGGTTTGCCGTTAGTTACAAGCGCTATATTTACAGTAAATTCACCATTACGTTTTATAAATTCTTTAGTCCCATCTACAGGGTCTACAATCCAACAGGTTTCCCAATTTTTTCTAACAGAAAAATCTGTTTGCTTGTTTTCTTCACTAATGATTGGAATTTCAGTCGGAATTAAAAATGAATTAATCACATCATTTGCTTTTTTATCAGCTTCGGTTAATGGCGATTTATCATCTTTTAATTCCACATTAAAAGCGGTATCATACACTTGCATAATAACTTCTCCTGCTTTTAAGGACGCTTCAATAGCGGTTTTTAAACTTGCATTCATCTATAAATTTTTAATTGCTTTTTTTAAACTGACTCTCCAATGCGGTATATCAATCTTAAAAACTTCTTTTATTTTTGATTTATCCATAACACTAAACTGCGGACGTGCAGCTGGTGTAGGATAAGCTTCTGTCTTAATAGGAAAAACTTTTGTTTTTGTATCCGCAATTTCAAATATGGCATCTGCAAAATCATACCAACTAGCGACACCTTCGTTACTATAATGGTATAAGCCATAATTAGTACTATTAACGTTTATGATGTTCAAAATCACAGAAGCCAAATCTGTTGCATAAGTTGGTGTACCAATCTGATCTGCAACTACATTTAATTCTGGTCTAGTTGCTGCTAAACGTAGCATGGTTTTCATAAAATTATTAGCATGCTCTGAATACAACCAAGATGTTCTTAAAATAAAATAAGAATCTAAATTGTTTTGAATATCTAGCTCTCCCTCTAATTTTGTTAATCCATAAACTCCAAGAGGTTCTGCGGCATCTAATTCTGAATAAACTGTTGTAGATTTTCCATCAAAAACAAAATCTGTAGACACATGAATTAATTTAACACCATTAGCTTTACAAGCAATGGCTAAATGTTTTGCACCGTCTTTATTTACTTTACGAGCTAATTCGATATCAGATTCAGCTTTATCTACTGCGGTATATGCTGCACAATTAATACAGAAATCTAAGTCGTTATTATGAAAGAAATCATTAACAGAGTCCTGGTTTGTAATATCTAAATTTTCTGAATCTGTATATATAAACTGTAGTTGATTTTCATCTTTACTAACATCTTTAATACTTGCCGCTAATTGTCCGTTTCCCCCGGTAACTAAAATTTTCATCATAATGAAGCTTTTTCAAATGAAGGTAAAATGATATCTTTTTCTGATATCATCATCTCGCTTTCATCAATTTGCCAATCAATATTTATTGTCTTGTCATTATAAATAATTCCACCTTCTGAAGCTTTATTATAAAAATTATCACATTTATAAGAAAAAATTGCTGTTTCACTTAAAACTACAAAACCATGAGCAAATCCACGAGGCACGAATAATTGTTTTTTATTCTCTTCAGTTAAATTTACTGCAACATGCTGACCAAAAGTTGGAGAGCCTTTTCTAATATCTACTGCAACGTCTAAAACCTCACCTTTAACCACGCGAACTAATTTAGCTTGTGCATGTTCTCCTAATTGGTAATGAAGTCCTCTTAAAACACCTCTAGAAGAAAACGATTCGTTGTCTTGAACAAATGTTACATCTTGATTCGTTAATTTCTTAAACGTTTCTGCATTGTATGATTCTAAAAAATAGCCTCTTTTATCACCAAAAACTTGTGGTTCTAAAATGAAACAATCTTTTAATTTAGTTTCTGTAACAGTCATTAATTAATTATTTATTTAATAATCCTAATAAATTTCTACCGTAACCACTTTTTAATAATGGTTGAGCTAAAGCTTCGAATTGTTCTGCATTAATATATCCCATTTCGTATGCGGCGGCTTCAATAGAACCAATTTTTAATCCTTGACGCTCTTCTAAAACCTCAACAAATTGAGATGCCTGCATAAGCGATTGGAACGTACCTGTATCTAACCAAGCTGTTCCTCTATCAAGAATACTCACTTTAAGATTTCCTTGTTCTAAATATACTTTATTAACATCGGTAATTTCTAATTCACCTCTATGACTTGGTGCTATATTTTTAGCAATCTCAACTACTGAATTATCATAAAAATAAATACCTGGAACTGCATAATTAGATTTTGGATGCTCTGGCTTTTCTTCAATAGAAATTGCTTGTCCATTTTCATCAAAATCTACAACACCATAACGTTCTGGATCATGCACACGATAAGCATAAATAATACCACCATCAGGATCATTATTCTCTTGTAATAATTTTCCTAAACCTGTTCCGTAGAAAATATTATCTCCTAAAATTAAAGCTACTTTATCGTCTCCAATAAAATCTGAACCAATAATAAAAGCCTCTGCTAAACCATTAGGTGCATCTTGTACAGCATATTCGAATTTACATCCGAACTTTTCTCCATCGCCCAATAAATCTTTAAACAATGGTAAATCTTTAGGGGTTGAGATGATTAACACCTCATTAATACCTGCATACATCAAAGTTGAAAGCGGATAATAAATCATTGGTTTATCGTAAATAGGCATTAATTGCTTACTTACTGATAATGTTAAGGGATGTAATCTTGTTCCTGATCCTCCTGCTAGAATAATTCCTTTCATCTTAGTTTTTGTATTTATTAATATACCATTCTATTGTTTTCTTGATACCTGTTTCAAAATTTTCATCAGCTTTCCAACCTAATTCATTCTCTAATTTTGAAGCATCAATTGCATAACGGAAGTCATGCCCTGCACGATCTTTTACAAACGTAATTTGGTCTGCATATGGTTTGTCTTTAGGGAAAATAGTATCTAAAATACCACAAATAGTATTTACTATATACATATTATCACGCTCATTTCTTCCTCCAATATTATAAGTTTCACCGAACTCTCCAGTTTTATAAACTAAAGCAATTCCTTTACAATGATCTAAAACATACAACCAGTCACGAATATTTTTTCCATCTCCGTAAATTGGAATGTTTTCACCAGAAATTGCTTTTCTAATAATTGTTGGAATTAATTTCTCGTCGTGTTGTTTCGGACCATAGTTGTTTGAACAATTGGTCGTTAAAACATTCATTCCATAAGTATGGAAATAACTTCTGACAACAAAATCTGAAGATGCTTTTGAAGCACTATATGGGCTATTTGGAGCATAAGGTGTAGACTCTAAAAATAAACCTGTCTCTCCTAATGTTCCATATACCTCATCTGTTGAAATATGGTGAAATTTATTATTCTCGCAACCTTCTTTAAATTCGAAGGGTCCGTTCATCCAATATTTTTTAGCAACATCAATTAAATTAAATGTACCAAAAATATTCGTCTGCATAAAAGCATCTGGATTTTTAATAGAATTATCAACGTGAGATTCTGCAGCAAAATGAATAACCCCTGAAAATTTGTGTTTTTCAAATAATTCTTCAATTAAATTACGATCACAAATATCACCTTGAACGAAGGTATAATTAGAATTGTTTTCAACTTCACTTACATTCGCTAAGTCACCAGCATAAGTCAGTTTATCTAAGTTTACGACATGAATATCTTTATTTTCTTCTAAAAAATAAGGAATAAAATTAGAGCCGATAAACCCAGCTCCTCCTGTTACTAAAATTGAAGTCTTATCCTTCATAATTCTTTATAAATTTAATGGTTTTTGATACAGTGAATATTAAATACAATACTAAAAATGCTAGTATTGGTAGTATAAGCATATATTTTTGTTGAATTTTTGATACTTTATTTCCTACGCTCTGAAACCCCGAAATAACATCAAAAAGCGTGTCTTCATTTAATTTTTCTGCTTCAAGTCTCACTAATTGATTTCTTAACTCCACCTCCCTATTAAACAGTTCGTATTCTTTAGTTACAGATTTATCCTTTTCGAAAGATAAACCATCTCCTATTGTCATTCCTTTTCTTGATTGCGATTTAGACTCTGCTTCTAAAACCGAAATATAAACTTTCTGTAAAGAATCTATTTTAACTAAAGATGAATTTATATTATCTTTTTCAATAACATATAATTTATTCCTTTTATCCATCAATGTCTGAGAATATTTATTCTCAAAAGTTGTGTTTAAACCCGCTTCTAAATCTTGAAAAATATTATTTTTAAGAGCTTCAACTTTAATTTCAAATATTTTTGAAGAATACATATCTCTACCTTCTAAATACTTTTCATAAGTAAAATTGCTTGCCGTTGCAGAATCTGTAGATTGTAAAAATTCTTCGTATTCTAATATTAAATCTGTTTCCGTTTCCGGTCCTTTTTTCACTTCAAAACTTTTAATATTTTTAGCCGTTATTGTATCTATCTGAAAAATGTTAGATAATACTTTGTAATCAGCATTTCCTAGAAGCGAATTATAATAACCAATGTTATTTATAAGCTGAAATTTGGATTCATAATATGGTTTTACCAACATAGTTGAACTGTAAACTACAGGCTTGTTTTTTTCTAAAAAATAACCAGCAATAGCAAATACTACCATAACTAAAATAATAATTTTAGCGTATTTTATAACAGGTTTTAAAGCATAAATTAAACCTTTAAACAAAGACTTAAATAAACTTCCAATAAATTTAAAAAAATTAGAAAATCCTTTTCCAATATAGTTAAACAACACTATTAAATCGACTTCATCTGTCGTGTTTTGTTGTTTTTGAGGCAGATTAGAATTAGAATTCTCTGGTAAGTTTGTGTTCATTTATATTAGTTAAATATTTGTTGTAATATGGTTCTGGTTATTAAATATGTTGGTTTAACACCACTGGTTCCTAAACCTCCAGAAGCTAACGTTCCTCCTGTTTCTAATGGATTATCACTAGCATAATAGGCATATCTTACTTTTACATTTGGAGAGATATTTCCTCTCACTTTAGAAGCAGACTGAATAGCTTTTTGGTAATGCGCACCTTCCATTTCTAAGCCAATAACATTCCATGACGAATTATAAAAGAATTTTAAAATATCTTTATTTTGAAGAGATGTTCCTAAAACGGTAATCATAGTACCTTCAAAAACATCTATACCATGACCTTCTAAATCAGATTTTTTTAATTCGTTATTTAATGGATAGTTATCTGCTGTACCTTCAAAAATATGAGCAGAAGGAATCATAATATCTCCTTTTCCTCCTTCTAAAATTCCAGCCTTACCCATTATAGAAAGCGACTCTACGTTTAAATGCACTTTTTTACCTTCAATTTTATAAGGTTTTAAAAGTTCGTCTATAGTTTCGTAAGCTTGTTCTCCAAAAGCGTAATCCATTACTAAAATCACAGGTTTTTCTTTCTGTAATTTCGTTTGGTCTGAAGCGATATCTATTTTAGAAAAATCTATTTTCTCGGTATCAAAAATTTGAACATCAATATTAGTTCCAGATGTATCTTCTATAAAAATCATCCCTCTTTGCAACGCTTCTTTGTTTACTTTATTGCGAAGCACCTTATTATCTTTATGACTAATAGCTTCATACACCTCAAAAACATCCTTTTTTGAAACTAAAGGTTTTAAAGCGTTTGGTGCAAAAAGTGTATTCATTACACTGTGCATATTCGCGCTTATAACATGAATTGGACGGTCTAATAAATTATTTTTATAAAGCACCTGTTTTATGTTATTCGCCCAGATTTCACCATGAATATGATGTCCTAAGCGTTCGCGTAACATCGGGCTGAAACTAACTGTACGTTTATCGTTATTTAAAACTTCTTCTATCGCTAATTTCCCTAACCAATACACAATGTGTAACAAACGTTCTGGACGACCTGGAGTAGAAAACTGATTGTAAATATCAGTGATTTCATTAAAAGTTCTTCCTAAAATATTTGCGGTATACGTAATAGCTATTTCACGTTCTTGTTGTGATAATTCTTCATTATCTAGAACTACTTTTTCAAGTTTTAACCAATCTCTAGTCGTTGTGCCTTCATCATCGATAATAACACGTTTACTGATTTTATGAGATTCAATAAAAAGAAAGGTAAGATGGGTTAGAATATCGTAAATTTCTGAACGACCACGAGTGATTTCAATATTCATCTGGTCATCGTCAATACGGTAACAATTACGACGTCTTTTTGGAGGAATAATCGCTTGAAAATGAGAATCGGCATAGCCTTCATCGCTTGTTAAATTAATATAACGACATTCTTCTATACCAATAGGAAGTCTGTCAATTATATATAACAATCCATCTAATTCGGCTTTCTCGTCTCCAACAGAACCATAAATTTCTGGTCTTAAAAGCAATAAAGCCTCTCTTAACGTTTCGCCAGAAATCCCCATGGGTTTGTAAAATCCACGATTAAACAAATGCCTCATTGTAATATACATGCGCTCTATTGCGCCAGAACTCTCTTGAGCCCGCGTTCTTTCGTGATGTTTTTTGTTACCCATACAAATGATTTGCGTGCAAATATAACACTATTTAGTTACTTTTAAGGTATATAGCGTATCTGCTATTTTTCGGTCGTTAGATAATCTAGGAATTTTATTTTGACCACCTAATTTTCCAATTGATTTCATATAGTTTTGAAATCCGTCTTTTTTAATCGAAGTTATTTTTAAAGGTTGAAGCACTTTTCCAACAATTAAATCGTAGTAATAGCTATTTTGTTTTTGAAGAGATTCATCTAAACTATGTATTAATTCTTGAATATTCTCTGGTTCGTTTTCAAACTCGACAAACCATTCATGAAAAGGCAACCCTGACTCTGGAGTTATTTGTGGTGCTACAGTAAATTCAGAAATACGAATATCTGTGTTTTGTGTAGCTTCTTTCATAGCCTGTTCTACTTCTTTACCAATAACATGTTCGCCAAAAGCAGAAATAAAATGTTTTATTCTCCCTGAAACAATAATACGAAAAGGTTTTAAAGATGTAAATGCAACGGTATCTCCTATATTATAAGCCCACAATCCTGCCGTCGTCGAGATAATCATCACGTAATTTACTTCTAACTCAACATCCTTAATAGTGATCCGTTTTGGTTCTTTTTCAAAAAATTCATCGGCTCTTATAAATTCATAGAAAATTCCTGAATTTAATTGCAATAGCATCCCTTTTTCATTCTGCTTATCTTGATAGGCAAAAAACCCCTCACTTGCTGGGTAAAGTTCTATACTATCAACTTTTCTTCCTATTAATTTCTCAAATTTAGCGCGATATGGTTCGTAATTTACACCTCCAAAAATGAATAAATTAAAATTCTTAAACACTTCACCAACCGGTTTTCCTGTTCTACTTTGAAGTTTCTCAAAATACATTTGTACCCAAGACGGAATTCCAGAAATAATGGTCATATCCTCTGGCAGCGTTTCATCTACAACAGCATCAACTTTAGTTTCCCAATCTTCAATACAATTCGTTTCCCAACTTGGTAATCTGTTTTTTTGAAGATATTTAGGCACATAATGCGCTACAATCCCTGATAATCGTCCAAGGTTAACGCCGTTTTTCATTTCCAAAATCGGACTTCCTTGAAGGAAAATCATTTTTCCATCGACAAAACTTGAATTTCCTGTTTCGTTTATATATAATAAAATGGCATTTCTTGCCGCTTCGATATGCGTAGGCATACTTTCTTTTGTAATCGGTATATATTTAGCACCAGATGTAGTACCAGACGTTTTAGCAAAGTAAAGCGGTTTCCCTTTCCAAAGGATGTTTTCTTCACCTTCTACAACTTTTAAAACGTATGGTTTTAAATCTTCATAATCTCGAACAGGAACTTGATTTATAAAATCTTCAAAAGTCTTTATATTTTGAAAATCGTGATCTTTTCCAAACTGTGTAAAACGTGCTTCAGAAATTAAATTTTGAAATACTTTTTCTTGGGTTTCAAAAGGATTATTTGCCCATTTTTGGACAGTGTAAGATATGTATTTGGCAAACGGTTTTGCCAATGCTGCTTTTATAGACATCATGGTTTAAAATCGATAAAATTAATTGGATTAATAGGATATCCATCACTCCATAATTCAAAATGTAAATGTGGTCCCGTGGTATACTCGCCAGAGTCTCCTGCTGTTGCAATAACTTCCCCCGCTTTTACTAAATCTCCTTGTTCTTTTGTTAAAGATGCATTGTGTTTATACACAGATATTAATCCATAACTATGTTCTACAATAATAACAAAACCGGTTTGTGAAGTCCATTCTGCAAAAATAACACGACCGTCGGCAGTAGCCTTTATTGGCGTGTCTTTAGCTACAACAATATCTACAGCATAATGTTTATCTTTTACACTGTAAGATTCACTAATTTCTCCACTTACTGGTGGAAATAACACAAAGTTAACAGCAGAAGTCGCCGAATCGAAAAGATTATATTTATCCTCTTTATCTACTTTGTCTCTTAATAAAGAATCTGCTTTTGTCGGACTTAAATCTACTTGACTAGCTTCATACTTTGTGGCTGCAATAATGGAATCTTTATTAATATCGACTGTAGAAATATCGCCTTCTAGTACTTTTTTAATAGAAGCATAAAACTGTTCATTTTCATGTAACACTTGTTGTAACGAATCTGTTCTATAATGCAATTCTGTGGCCGATTTTTTTAATGCTGAAGAAGAATACCCTGGAATATATTCTCGTAATGGTGTAAATGCAATAAAAATGGTTGTTGCTGCAATTAAAAATATACTTAAAAACGAGAGTACAACAAATACATTTAAGCGCGTAAGTTTAAATGATAAACGCTCTTCAAAAGTGTCTTCATTTAAGATAACTAGTCGGTACTTATGAAGTAACTTCTTTGTAATTTTTTTCTTTTTAGGTTTCTTTTGATTCATCTTAAGAACAAAATTAAAGAAATTAATTTCATGAATGCTTTATGTTTTCCTAAAGTTATTATAATAGCATTAATATTAAACATTAATTATTACCTTTGTTTTTTAAACTCATAATAATATGATTTCTTTAGGAATATTTTTAGTTATTGGTGCTCCACAAATTATCTTAATTGTGGTTATTGTTTTATTACTTTTTGGAGGTAAAAAAATACCTGAACTTATGCGCGGATTAGGAAGTGGAATTAAAGAGTTTAAAGACGCTTCTAAAGAAGAAGAGAAAGAAGGAGAAAACAAAGACAAGAAAGAATAGTTAAATATTCGTTATACAAAAAAGCCAACAATTAATTGTTGGCTTTTTTTTTGTACATTATTTTAATGCTACTTAATCTATTTTTACAGATTTAATAATCGCATCGAGTTCCGATACATAATCTCGTTTTTCTACCGAAGGTGCAAAGGTAAATCCTTCAATAACAAGTAATCTATTATTTGCTTTATCTTCAATAATATAATTTACAAAAGGTCCAGACATAAAAGCATTTTTCACATCCCAAATACCTTTTGTTTCAATAGTAGGTTTATCATCTATAGTGGTATGAAATAAATACGGAGCGTATGCTTTCTCTGTAATCATAAACGTACCTTCTACCGGTCCAGGAATATGAACTTTTCCTATAGAATCTCTTATTTTTATAATCTGATTGACTAAACTATCATTGTCTTTAAGTGCATTCAGTGGTAACTCATATACCATGATATTCTGTGTACCAGTTGTAATGTCTTTCCTTAACCAGAAAAAATTATCCCCTTTTTCAGCTATTCTATAAGCCGATGGAAGTTCCATTTTAATACCTAGTGCTTTTTCTATAGTATCAATTTTAAGAAGTGATAATTTAATCCGACGTTGCTTTTCTTTTAATTCTTGAGACTTAAAAGCCTCTATAATCTTAGGTGCATTTGTGTTTAATTGCGCGATAACCTCATCTTGAGTTTTTCCTGAAACAACTACCACTTTTTGAGGAATAGCATATATATTTTTACCAAATTTAACTGAAGGCTTTTTATTCTCGCCAACTTCAACTCTTAGTACTATTCTGTTTTTTGTAACAAATCCGCTAAAAACTTGTGGTGGAATTTGACTTAAAGAGAATAGCGGTTCGTCTTGCGGTAAACCGTCTACAGGTGCAGCCATTGTGTTTCGGATGGCCTCCCCAACCTTTCCTTGCCATAAATCGTTATCGACCACGACAGATAGGTTATTTAGATTTCCAGAAGAGTCTGACAAAATCTTTTGTTTTTTGTCACCATTACAGCCACTAAGCACCAAAAGTGCTGATACAAAAAATAGAATTTTACGCATAATGTTCGTTTTTAAATAGAAAAATTAGCCTTTAGATAATTTTAGAGTCATCCCTGGTTTTAAACCACTACCGCTAATATCGTTCCATTCTTTTATATTATCAACAGAAATCCCAGAATATTTTTGTGCTATGCTCCATAATGAGTCTCCTTTTTTAACAATATAAGTGTTTTTCCCTGAAGGTAATACCGTTGAAGTTGCTACAGTTGCTGTCGTTGTTTTAGGTGCTGCAGTAGAGTTTCTTGGATAAATGGTTAAACGTTGTCCGATCTTTAAATCATTACTTCTTAGCCCATTCCACTGTTTTATTTGGCTAACCCTAACACTATACTTTCTTGCTATTCGTCCCAAATAGTCTCCAGACCTAACAGTATATCTCGTTTTAGTTTCCGATTCTTCAAACTGAGGTAAAGGTTTTTCACGTTCGTCAAATTCAGCTTTAGCAAAAGCATAAATCTGTTCTTCGTTAGCCACAAAAGGCCCAATAGCCTGAACAGGTAAACGCAATGTATAATTCTCTTTTGGGATGTAAGGAATAATATCTAATTTATAGGCAGGGTTTAAAAACTGAAGTTCTTCAATATTAACACCTGTAAGTTCTGAAACCTGATCTAGAGTTATCATTTGTTTCACATGAAGCGTATCTGTTTCAAGATATGCAAATTCTGGTTTAGATCTATAAAATCCTAATTCTTCAGCATTTTCAAAAATATACATCGTTGCTAAAAAAGCAGGTAAATATCCTGCGGTTTCACGAGGTAAATAACTCCTGATATTCCAATAATTTTCATATCCACCAGAACGTCTTATCGCTTTAGTAACATTTCCAGGTCCTGAATTATAAGCTGCTAATGCCAAATCCCAATCGCCAAAAATACTGTATAATTTAGATAGATATTTTGCTGCTGCTTCAGTAGATTTTAACGGATCGCTACGCTCGTCGACATAACTACTCACATCTAAGCCGTAACTTTTTCCTGTAGCATACATAAATTGCCACAAACCTGTAGCTCCAACTCTAGATTTTGCTCTCGGCTTTAAAGCCGATTCTACAATGGATAAATATTTTATTTCTAATGGAATATTGTAATTATCTAATTCGCGCTCGAACATCGGGAAGTAATATTCACTTAAAACCATTAGTTTTTGAAGCGAGTTTCTTCGGCGTTTTAAATACGATTTAATTACACTTTCTAATGCTGGATTATACTCTACATTAAAAGGCGTTTTGGCATTTAACTCTTCTAAACGTTTTTTAAGCGTGTCTGTATTTAACTCTGGATAATCAACTTCATCATAAGTGAGTTCTGTAACAGATTCGTAAATAGAATCGTATAGTGTATTGTTATATAATTCTTGCAACCAAAGTTGATCGACCATTGCAGAATACGCATGGTCTTCCATGTTTTTTAAACTTAGAGAATCAATTATGGGTTTTATTTCATGTTTATAATATGTTTTACCATCTATAATGGTATCTACATATTTTTCTCCGGAGAGCAACATATCCTCAGTTAATAGTTCTGTAACTACTACTACATCTAAGGGATCTTGATTCACTTTTACAGAGAGTGAATCTTGTGCATAAAAACAAGTGATTTGTAAAAATGCAAAATAAAAAAAATACGAATTTAGTCGTTGCTTCATCAATAAAACCATTAAGTGGATATAACGTGGAACCGGCTAAATTCGTATTTTTATACTGAAAATGAAAGTTAAAGTTGCAAAACTCTTAAACTATCATTTTTAAAATAGTATTCTCTAGTCTAAAATAGCAGCAATACCAGGTAAAGTTTTTCCTTCTAAACTTTCTAACATTGCACCACCACCGGTACTTACATAGCTCACTTTATCTTCGAAACCAAATTGTTTAACAGCAGCAACAGAATCACCTCCACCAACTAAAGAAAAGGCTCCATTTTTAGTAGCTTCTGCAATAGAATCTCCTAAAGCGATAGTTCCTTTTGCAAAGGTTGGCATTTCAAACACACCTAAAGGACCATTCCATAAAATAGTTTTACATTCTAAAACCACTTTATTAAAGTTTGCGATAGATTGTGGACCAGCATCTAAACCTTGCCATCCATCAGGAATTTTAGTTACGTCTACAATTTGAGTTTCTGCATCGTTGCTAAATGCATTTGCAGCAACAACATCTACAGGAATATGTATTTGTACATTTTTCTCTTTAGCTTTTTTCAAAATTTCCAAAGCCAATTCCATTTTATCATCTTCACAAATAGAATCTCCTACTTTACCACCTTGAGCTTTAACGAAAGTAAATGTCATACCTCCACCAATAATTAAGTGATCTACTTTATCTAAAATGTTTTCAATAATTGTAATTTTTGAAGACACTTTTGCGCCTCCTAAAATAGCTAAAACTGGCTTTTCTCCAGTTTCCATTACTTTTTGAATACTTTCAATTTCTTGAGCTAATAAATAACCAAAACATTTCTTCTCTGGAAAAAATTGAGCAACTATAGTTGTTGAAGCATGAGCTCTATGCGCAGTTCCAAAAGCATCATTTACATAGATATCTCCTAATTTAGAAAGTTGCTCAGCAAATTTTAAATCGCCAGCAGTTTCTTCTGAGTGAAAACGTAAATTTTCTAATAATAAAACTTCTCCTGGCTGAAGAGCTGCAACAGCTTTCTCTGCTTCCTCTCCTACACAGTCTGAAACCGTTTTTACAGTTACGCCTAATACATTAGAAACTTCTTCACTAATATGTTTTAAAGAAAATTCAGCTTGAACACCTTTTGGTCTTCCTAAGTGAGACATTAATACACAGCTTCCGCCATCTTCTAAAATTTTAATAATTGTAGGTTTTGCAGATACAATTCTTGTGTTATCTGTTACGTTAAAATCCTCGTCTAAAGGCACATTAAAATCTACTCTAATTAATGCTTTTTTATTATTAAAATTGAAATCATTAAGTGTTTTCATCCTAAAAAGTTTTGATGTTATTCTACAAATGTAAACAATAATAAACAGCTTTAAAACGTGTTTTTTTACGAAAACGTTTTCTATTTTAAAAGATTTTTAAAATATTGAGATTACATTACTTAAAATACCGATAAATCTAAATTTCATAATAAAAGTATACCGCATAAAATTCTTAGCCTTAATTAAAAAATATTTAGTTTTGCGACATGTTATTTAAAGATATATTAGGTCAAGATCATATTAAAAATCACTTAACGCAAAGTGTAGATAATGGTCGTATTCCACATGCTCAATTATTTGTTGGCCCGGAAGGTTGTGGCACATTACCACTAGCTATTGCCTATGCGCAATATATTTTGTGTAAAAACAACAACGGCGAAAACAATTCGGGAAACGAAACCTGTAATCTAAAATTTAATAACATTTCGCATCCAGATTTACATTTTGCATTTCCAGTAACCACTACCGGAAGTGTAAAATCGCATCCTGTTTCTAGTCATTTTTTAACGGAGTGGCGCCAATTATTAAAAGAACAACCTTACGGAAATCTTTTCGATTGGTATAAAATGCTAGGTGTCGATAATAAACAAGGACAAATTGGTGTAGACGAAGCCCAAGATATAGTAAAAGCATTGTCTTTAAAAGCGTATGAAGGCGGCTATAAAGTGATGATTATTTGGATGGCTGAAAAAATGAATGCTGCTGCAGCCAATAAATTATTGAAGTTAATCGAAGAACCGCCAAACAAGACTGTTTTTATTTTAATTGCCGAAGAAGAACAAAGTATCATTAATACGATAAGATCGCGTTGTCAAGTTTTACATTTCCCTATACTTGCCGAAGATGTAATTGTAGAAGCTCTTGTTAAAGCTTACCAAATTAAAGAATCTGAAGCAACAAAAATAGCTCATCAGTCAAATGGTAATTACAACAAGGCTTGCGATTTAGTATACCACGATTCCGAAGACACTCAATTTGAAGATTGGTTTGTACTTTGGGTTCGTAGCGCTTTTAAAGCAAAAGGGAATAAAGCAGCCATTCATGATATTGTAAATTGGAGTGAAGAAATTGCGAAAACAGGTCGTGAAACACAAAAGCAATTTTTACATTTTTGTATGGAATTTTTTCGTCAAGCGATGCTTTTAAATTACGGTGCAAACGCATTGGTTTATCTAGAACCAAAGACCACTTTTAAATTAGAAAAATTCGCGCCTTTTATTCATAGTGGTAATATTATGGATATTTATGAAGCGCTTCAAGATGCCATTTATCATATAGAACGTAACGGAAATTCGAAAATAGTTTTAACCGATTTATCGATAAAACTAACACGATTACTACACGCGAAACAAGATTAAGTCATAATGGAACATATTTTAAATCACAGTGCGGAACTGCTTATTCTTGTTTTTTTAATCATTACTTTTTTAATCAGTTTTATTGAAAAAATCACAGATTGGAAAGGTAATATTTCTTTTTTAAAATCACATTTTTCGGAAACTTTTATACTTCCGTTAATTCCAATAACACTAGTCATTATTACCATCTTAGAAGTCTTAGCTGCAGCATTTTGTAGCTTAGGTATTTTTGAACTAATCGCAGGAAAAAACACCAATTTTTCACTGCTCGGTTCCATTATTTCATGTGTTATTCTTTTACTATTTTTAATAGGGCAACGCATCGCAAAAGATTTCGATGGCGCAAGGAATATTACTATTTATTTTATGGTTTCAATTTTTGCTGTTTATCTGTTTCAATAAAGAAAAATAGCTGATTAATCTTTCTCAAAAAGTATATGTTTTTTTAGTAATTTGATCTACTCATTAAAATAGATAAATTCTATATATTTCTGTATTTATTCAGACTACTTGTTATTGGCAGTTTAAGCGAATTCTAACATAATTACATACCATCTCGACGCCGCTCGATTTGACACTAAGATTAATTAAAACACTACATACTGACAACTAGCTAATATTCAAAAAATTCAATTTATAATTTCATTTTTTTACATAATTTTAAAATTTTTAATTTTTCAAAAAAATAAAATTTATTTTAACTATTTTTCCTTTGATTACAATAGTTCACAACGTTTTTAATTTTGAACTCAGCACACAAAAAAAGCATTAAATTTTAAACCCTAAGTTCAAAAAATTAATACTTTTAAGCATATTTTTTACTGTAAAATATCACTCCCCATCATCCACAAAAGTATACGTTTCCTTAGCTGTTTCTGTAACTCTAAAAAAACCATACGGATAATTATTAGCATCAGTAATATTTATACAATTACCACGAATTTCTACAGGAGCTGGAGCAAACGGATTTCCAGAACTTCCTGATTGACTATTTAACAACTGCATAAAATTATAATACTCCTCAGAGATGTTATAAAGATTTACACTTACAGTATCTCCAGGTTCAAATTCAAAATCTTCTCCATCACCATCATCCTCTTCTTTTTCAAAAAACACATGAATTTCATTTCCATTTAAATATTCATCAGATACCGTTGTTATCGTTGGAAAGTAATCACCTTCTTCACGAAAAATTAAAAGATAAAAATTTGTCTCATCTGCTGGATCTTCAAAATAGACATTCAATTCTAAAACATCAGGATAAAACCCTTCACTTCTGGACTGAGTTACACGTGTAATATCTGTTGTAGGTAATAGTGTTTCTGTAGCTGTAAATGTTTCATCTTCATAAATCACATTTAAAGTATAGATGTCGTTTAAACCTGCTCCAAAGTTTGTTGTTGTATACTCTCCATTTAATTGATCTTCGAAAACATACAAAGCATTATCTCTTTCTCTAGTAACTGTAACTTGAGCACCAATTACTGCATTCGGATAATCTGTATCAAAAAAGGGAGTTGTTGTACTTAACTTAATAGTTTGCTGTGTTCCAAATGTTTCTTTTTGCCAATCTACAGACGCTTCTATTACAAGTCTAGGTGCTGCTGTTGGAACTTCAATATCTACGACATCCGTACATGAAATTAACGAGCTAAAAAGAATAACGAAACAAATATATATAGTGTTTTTCATGATGATTTAAAATTTGAAATTATAAGTTACAGAAGGAACAATTCCGAATATTGCAGTTCGTGTCGCTTCATTTGCACCGGTTTCTAAATTTTGTCCGAAGGAAATTGATGCCGCATTTTTACGATCGTACACATTATAAATACTAAACACCCACTCGCCTTTCCATTTTGCATTTGGCTTATTTTGGGGAGTTAAAGTCGCTGCAAGATCTAGTCGGTTGTAAGCTGGTAATCGGTTTGCATTTCGTAAATCGTATACTGGAATTGATAGATCTTCATACTCGTATTGCCCAACAGGATAAGTTGTTGGTCGACCGGTTTGAAAAATAAAATTACTACTAAAACTCCATTTTTCTGACAACTCATATGCTCCTGTTAACGTTATATCATGTGTTCTATCGTAAGATGTATCGTACCATTCACCCTTATTAATTCCGGGACCACCAGCATTTCCACCGGGTGTTTTTTGTTCAGATTTAGAAAGTGTATATGCCAACCAGCCTGTTAAACGGCCTCTGTTTTTTCGCAATGAAATTTCTAATCCATACGCTCTAGATTCGCCTTCTAAAATTTGGGTTTCAATATTATTATTAGCTATTAAATTAGAACCATCAATATAATCTATTCTGTTTGCTACCGTTTTATAATACGCTTCTGTTTCTATTGTAAATAATCCGTTTGTAAGCTCTTTAAAATACCCCACAGAATATTGATTTGCCATTTGGGGATCTATATATGTTCCACTAGGTGTCCACACATCTAAAGGCGTTGCATTTGCTGTATTCGACAATAAATGCAGGTATTGAGCGACTCTAGAAAACCCTAATTTTACAGAAGCTGTTTTATTTAACTGGTAAGCCAACCCTAAACGTGGTTCAAAATTCGAAAATGTCTTTATAGATTCTCCTCTAGAATAATCGATTTCTCCTGTTGTAACCCCTTCTTGATAAATCCCTATTGATTCATTATATACCACAGGCAAATCATTCTCATAAGTTGCCATTGGTTGCCCACCTAAACGATTAAAGTAACTAAAACGCAATCCTAACTGAACGTTTAATTCATCTGAAAATTTGTGTTCGACATTCACGTAAGCACCACCCTCGAAAGCACGTTTTTTATCTAAAATATCTTCATTAATAGAAGAACTTTCATCGGTTGGTTTAACTTCTCCCGGATTAAAATCATAATTAATTCCACTCACTCCAAAATCTATAACTGTACTATTATTTAGATAATATTTAAAATCGTATTTAACATTGAAATTTTTAATATCAGACACCCAATCTAAACCTATAAAATCGAGAGTTAATCCATAATTATACTTACTGTAGACTAAAGATAAATTTGAAAAAAGCTTATCATTAAAAACATGATTCCAACGTAAATTAAAGGTGCTATTCCCATATGAATTTTGAAAAGAATCAGAAAAATTTAAAATATCTCGTCCGAAATACCCTGATATATACAATTTATTATTCTGATTGATTTCATAATTACCCTTTGCATTTAAATCATAAAAGTAAGCGGTGTTATCTTGCTGAGCGAACTTTAAAAACAGATGTGCATAAGATGCACGTCCAGCAACAATAAAAGATCCTTTATTCTTTAATATTGGCCCTTCTGCTGCAAGTCGGCTTGAAATTAAGCCAATTCCGCCCGTTAGATGAAAATCCTTACTATTCCCATCTTTCTGACGTATTTCGAGCACAGAAGATACGCGACCACCATAATTAGATGGAATATTACCTTTGTAAAGTTTCACATCTTTAACAACATCGGCATTAAATATAGAGAAAAAACCAAATAAGTGAGATTCGTTAAAAATAATAGCTTCATCTAAAAGCACTAAGTTCTGATCTGTTGCTCCTCCCCTTACATTAAAACCGTTAGAACCTTCACCGTTACTAGTTACACCAGGTAACAATTGTATTGATTTTATTAAATCTACTTCACCTAAAACAGCTGGCATTTTTTTAATTGTTGAACTTTTAAGTACTGAAACACTCATCTGAGGATCTCGAAGATTTACTTTTTCAGATTCATCTGCGGTAATAACAACTTCATCTAAAGCAGTGGTATCTTCTTCCAATTCTATTGACACATTTTGATTTCCATCTAATAGAATTTCTTTATAAGTTGTGACGTATCCTATATAAGAAACCACAAGAGTGTAATTTCCTTTTGGTGCAGACAAGGAGTAAAATCCGTAGGCATTAGTTATAGAACCATTACTCGAATTCTCTAAATATACAGAAGCACCAAAAACAGATTCTCCGTTAGCAAAATCTTTCACAGTTCCGCTTATTGAGAAGTTTTCTTGGGAGTACATAATCGCACTAAATAGTAAAAAGCAAACACTAAGTGTCGTTTTCATAATATTGGTTGATGTTAAATTTCTAATACAAAACAAGTGAATTTATATTTAATTACACAGATAAATATCGCTCAAGACACTGAATTATTGCAATTAAAAATCACATTATAATTTATAGTTAACAATAGCTTTATAAAGTTTACTAATAGTTAGACATAAAAAAAGTCAAACACGAAATTCATGTTTGACTTTTTTTTATAAAATTATAAATAGACTTATTTCGAATACGTATCGTTTAAAGCTTTAACAAGTACTTCTGTTAAATCGTCTCCATCTTTTCCGTACATAACACTACCTGCATCATTACTTCCTAAAATAAAATCGTACGCATTTGTTTTTCCGTAATCTTTCACAAATGTTCTTACTTTAGAAATTAAAGAATCTATTTCTTGTTGACTCTCTGCAGACATTTGTTGCTCTGTCATTTGTATTTGTTGTTGCAACATTTGTTGCTTTTGTCCTAACTGTTGGTAACGCTCTTGAGCTTTATCTTGAGGCATAGAACTTGCTTGGGCTTGAAATTCTTGATATTCTGCTTGAAAAGATTGAGATAAACTATCAATAGTTTTACTTGATTTCTCAATCATTGCTTTGTATTTCGCTTCAACATCAATTTTTTCTTGATATTCATTTATTAATTTAGAATTGTCTACAAATCCAATTTTTTTCGATTCCTGACAAGAAGCCATAGTAATAAGCGTAATTACTAATAAAGATATTTTTTTCATTTTATTTTAAAATTTATTTCTGAAACAAAAATAGAAAAGTTAAGCAAATAATTCAGAACAAAATTCGCTAATACGTAATCATCACAGTTATTTATAGTAATTTAAAATTAAATAAATTTTAACTATTGAAAACAAGCTTACTAGAAGCTGTATTAGATTAAATCACAAAAAAGACAAACTCTAACACGTAAACCTAATAAAAAGCCCTAAAATCGCTTTAAATTGATTTTTTACTCGTTTTTGGCCACATAAATCAATGAAGAGTATTCTCCAGACTGTTTTGCTTTTAAATTTGATTGTAAACCAATTTTAAGAGCTTTAATATAATTCATCTTCCCTGTTTTATATTTTTCAGAAAGTAAACACACATAAAACGCATCGAAAATCATAGGGAATGTTTTCGCAACTTTAAATTGTTGCTTCTCTAGAAGTTTCGAAATTCCCGTTTGAGAAAAATGCCAAAGATGTCTTGGCACATCGAACGCTGCCCAAAACGATTTATAATATATAGCATCGTAACTCTTAAAGTTTGGAACTGCTATAATTAAAACACCTTTTGGTTTTAAAAGTCTTTTATAGTTTGCAATATGAGTATCTAAGTTTGGCAAATGCTCTAATACATGCCAAAGCGTAATCACATCAAAACTATTATTTTTTAGAGTTTCTATTTTAGAAGTATCATAAACATTATTTCCTACTTTTTTAAGAGCCAATTCTCGCGCATCGCTATCTGGTTCTACCCCGCAAACTTGCCAACCATTTGTTTTTGCAACCTGCAGAAAATCTCCTGTACCGCAACCAACATCTAATAGAAATTTCTCTGTTGTGATAAAACTATTAATAAGATTTAGTTTTCGTTTTAAAGCAATTCCTTTTACAACGTGATATGCTTTTTCAAACAGATTACGTTTTGAATCTGTATGCGAAATGTAATCTTCACTTTTATAATATCGGCCTAATTGATTTTCCTTAGGCTGCGGTGAAGTCACTAAAATATCAAGATTGCTATCTTGAATTAATTCAAAATATTCTCCAGAAACAGAATAATCTTTACACTTTAAATACACCTTGTTTACTATTTTATTCATGAACAATACTAATTGAATCTTTACTCTAAGAATTTTAATTTTTAGATTATCTCTATTTTTTGATTTATTAGCGATTAACAATTATAATGTTCCACGTGGAACATTATAATTATCTACCCATATAAACAAGTAATACAGAAACGTCGTTTGGCGAAACACCACTAATTCTTGACGCTTGAGATATACTTGTAGGTTGAATTTTTTTAAGTTTTTCTCGTGCTTCAAAACTCATTGATTTAATTTGAGAATAATCGTAATTCGCTGGGATTTTAATATCTTCTAAACGTGTTAGCTTATCAGCATTATTTTTCTCCTTTTCTATATACCCAGAATACTTAACTTGAATTTCTGTTTGCTCTATTATCTCACGATCTAATTCGTGTTCTTGAATATAATTTTCAACTTCTTCGATTTTACGCACATCATCCATTTCAATATTTGGTCGCGCAAATACTTTAAATAATTTTCCAGATTGATTAACAACTGCAGATTCTTTACTTTCTAAAATTGGATTCACAACTTCTGGTTTAACACTGAAATCTTTAAAAAACTGAACAAATTTATCAGACTTATTATGCTTATCCTCCATTCTAATTAAACGATCTTTAGAAGCTAAACCTAGTTCATATCCTTTTGGCGTTAATCTAAAATCAGCATTATCTTGTCTAAGCAATGTTCTATATTCCGCACGAGAAGTAAACATTCTATAAGGTTCCTCTGTACCTTTTGTAATAAGATCATCTATTAAAACACCAATATAAGCTTCATTACGTTTTAGCACAAATTCATCTCTTTCTTGAACCTTAAGACTTGCATTTATACCCGCCATTAAACCTTGAGACGCTGCTTCTTCATACCCTGTAGTTCCGTTAATCTGACCTGCAAAATATAAACCATCAATTAACTTTGTTTCCAAGGTATGTTTTAATTGTGTAGGCGGAAAATAATCGTATTCTATAGCATAACCAGGTCTGAAGAATTTTACTTTTTCAAAACCAACTACAGAACGCAACGCTTTAAATTGAACATCTTCAGGAAGCGAAGTAGAAAAACCATTTACATACACCTCACATGTATTCCATCCTTCTGGTTCAATAAATAACTGATGACGATCTTTATCTGCAAAACGATTAATCTTATCTTCTATAGATGGACAATAACGTGGCCCTAAACTTTTAATTCTACCATTAAACATTGGCGAACGATCGAAGCCTTCACGAAGCAAATCATGAACCAACAAACTCGTATAGGTCATATAACAAGACCTCTGGTTTGTTAAGGGTTTTGTTATCTTAGAATAGGAAAATTTTTCAGGAATTTCGTCTCCCGGTTGTTCTACCATTTTAGAATAATCTAAAGAACGACCATCAACTCTTGGAGGTGTCCCCGTCTTCATTCTACCAGATTGAAAACCTAAATCTACTAGCTGCTCTGTAATTCCAGTAGCTGCTCTTTCACCAGCTCTTCCTCCACCAAAATTCTTATCACCAATATGAATTAATCCATTTAAAAAAGTTCCATTTGTAAGCACAACAGACTTAGCCCGAACTTCAATTCCTAAAGAGGTTTTAACACCAGCAATCTTACCACCTTCTATAATTAAACCGGAAACCATATCTTGATAGAAATCCAAATTAGGTGTACCTTCCAACATCATTCTCCAATCTTCAGCAAAACGCATACGATCACTCTGTACTCTTGGACTCCACATTGCAGGTCCTTTAGACTTATTAAGCATCTTAAATTGAATGGCGGAAGTATCACTTACAATACCACTATAACCACCCAAAGCATCAATCTCTCTTACAATTTGACCTTTAGCAATTCCACCCATCGCAGGGTTACAAGACATTTGTGCAATGTTTTGTAAATTCATTGTAATTAACAATGTACTACTCCCCATATTTGCAGCCGATGCAGCAGCTTCACTACCAGCATGACCTGCTCCAACAACAATTACATCGTAAACTTTATCAAACATTTAAATTCAATTTAATATTAAACTTTTTACATTGTTCCACGTGGAACATTAACAGAAATAAGGACTTTTAAACAACTTTAGAAAGATAATAATCTTCCTTAGTTCGCATTAATTCAGCATCAGATTCTGTTTTATCTTTATAGCCGCAGTAGTGTAAAACACCATGTATTATAACCCTGTTAATTTCATCTTGAAACTCAGTTTTATAATCTAAAGCATTTTCCCTAACACGTTCTACAGAAATATAAATATCGCCATGTAATTCCTTACCTATGCAATAATCAAAACTAATAACATCTGTTAAAGTATCATGATCTAAAAACTCGACATTCAATTTATGAAGATACTCGTCATCACAAAAAATATAATTAATTTCGCCCTCCTTAAATCCTTCTTCTATAATAGTCGTAATAATCCAATTAGATAACGCATCTTCATTACCTAAGTCAAAATCTGTTTCGTAATTAAAATATATCATTCTTCGTTATTAAAATACTGTTTCACTTTATACTTAAAACTATTTTGCAAAGGTAGGACTTGTCTATTTAATATCTCAGTAGTATTAAAATATTGTTTGGCTTGTGGTAATTTATCTGAAGTGCTATTTAAAAACGTATTTCCATTAGATTTTGATTCACGTTTATTATCCTGTTCTTGCTGAAAAGTAGCGTCTTGAAGTTTCAATAACTGATGCTCGAAATTAAGCATTTTCTCCAAGGTCTTCTGAGTAAACCCATCGTTTAAAAGTTCCATTTCGACATCTTCCATATCCCTTAATAAACGATATCCGTCTGGTAATAATCCTTCCTTAGCTAAGCGTTCTTCTAACTGATTTCTCAATTCTTGCTGACGTTGGTAAATGCCAAATAAATCGCCACTCATACCTTCTTTAGACTCACTGCCTTCACCCTGCTTATTACCTTTTCCTTTTTCATTATTAGTACCATTTTCTCCTTCAGAACCCGTTTTACCACCTTCACCAGACTCGCCTTCTTTACCATCTTTAGAGCCTTCCTGCTCTCCTTCTCCTTGGGTTTTGTTACCCATTTGCTTATTCAATTGTTGCTGACTCATAATAATATCTTGAAGTTGACCTTCAGACTGACCAGATTTTTTTCCTTCTGAACCTTGCCCAGCAGAAGACGCGGAGTTCAATTGATCCTCCATATTATCTAACATATTACTTAATAAATCTGCTAAAACATTAGCAGAAGTAAAAACGTATTGTTGTGATGCTACACCTTGATAAACCTGATTTTCAGAAAACTCAATAAGTGATTCATCCAAGTAATAAAAGATACTAGTAACTTCTGTATTAACTTTCTCAGACAACATAGGTTGACGAAGAGATAATGAAAACAAACTATCATCTACATGTTCAAAATATTCCCGTAAAGTATGCTGCTTACGTAAATGTGTAGCATAACTATTTCCGTTAGTTTCTACACTTTTAAAAACATTCATTAACCGTTCTTCATCAAAGGAGAATATTAAAAGATTATCAAGTATCTGACGTAACATTTCAGCATCTTCTTCCATTTGTTCTCCGCCATCCATCTGCATAGATTGTTGCATGGACTGACTCATTTCTTTCATTTTCTCACCTGAACGTTTCTGTTTCTGTTGTCCTTGTTTTTCAGAATTCTTCTGCTCACTAGGACTTTGTTGTTGGGATTCACTTTTCTTTAAATCGTCTGAAGCTTCCTTTTGAAGTGCGTCAATCTCATCTTCTGACTTTTGGTTTCTAGGTAATTCCATAGGTTTTTTTAAACCCTTGTTTTCTGTATTCAAGGCATCCAACTCCATTTGAAATTCTTTAAATTTGGAATTTAATTCATCTTGTTTTTCTGATGTATTTTCTTCTTTAGTTTTTTCTGATTGTTTAATTTGTTCATCGGCTAAAGTTTCTAAATCATCCTGCAATTTTTCCATCTTTTTTTGAACATAAAACCGCTTAGTTAATTCTACCAACTGTTCTAAACTTCTCTTCTGTCTTTTATTTTGTTTACTTAAATATTTAAACTTTTTAGCTAACTCTTCATCACTAATTTTATCTTGTAATTTCTCTAATTCTTTTAAAAGACGTTCATCTTGTTCTAACTTTTCTTCATTCTCTTTTAACCTTTTTTCAAGTTGCTCTAATTGAGGATCAGTTTCTTGATTATCTTTTTTAAATTCTTCTAAATTATCTTGAAACTCCTTATTGAAATTCTTCATCAACTTTTCTTGTTGTTTCTGACGTTTCAAAACATCTTCAATTTTCTTTTTATCGTTAAAACTTAAGCTCTTTTTTGTCTTCTGCGATTTAGAAATATCATCAAGTAATTTTTCGTTTTCATCGAACTTCTCTAATGAATTATTTAAGTCTTGAATTGTATTTCGTTGTTGTTCTAATTGGCTATTTTTCTTTTCACTTTTGGTTTCTTCACGATACTTAAAAACTTCACTCTTTGTGCGTTTAAAATGATGTAATTCATCATTATCAAAAACCTCAAAATACAAATTGTAAGAGACACCTTCTTGTAGTTGTAATTGATTTGGAAAAGCAGTTAAAAATTCATCAACATTGGTTTTAGAAATCGGTATTGAAACCGTTTGCAGTTCATTATTTTTATTACTTTCAAAGTAAACTAAGTTTACCTTTCGAAGACCATAATCGTCACTTACTTGCCCTTTAAAATATAGCGTTTGTAAATCCACGGTATCCCTAACCATTTCAATTCTTAATTCAGGAAATTGATCCTTTATAACATCTATAGAAAAACTTAAATTTTCATAGTTCTGAAGGTGTTTGTTACTCGTACTTAAACTGTAATTAAAATTTGAAATTACCGCTTTAGAAACTTCAAAAGAATGTTCATCAATCTTTTTAAAAGCAATCGTGTCGTTTGAAAATATATGTACGTTATCTGTAGATTTGGTATTCAATTTCCATGTGACTTTTGTCCCTTCTGGAACTATTGCATTTCCAGTACTTTTTAAAATTTCATCAGATTTTTGAGTATAGTTGGGGTAATCTAAAACCATGTCGAAACCTAATAATGTAGGAACCTCAACTACAGATAATTCATAAGGTTTAGAACTTACGCCATTAGCATATAATTGAAATGTGATATTAGATTTAGGACTACTAAAAACATATTCGAACTCACCAGAGCCTTTATTTTGTAAAATATATGTTTCGTTATTAAATCTAATTTCAGCCTGTTCTGGAATAACACTACCAGCAGTATTTACCTGAAGTTTAAAATCTTTATTTTCTATGCCATTCAAGTTTTCATTGAGTACAAAAAACTGAAAAGGAGCTGGTGGCTCATATGCTGTTTTATAATCTACAACACGTTTATAACTATCTGTAAACCAATTTATTTTCCCCAATAGCACAACTAATAAAATTAGAAAAACAGGAAGAACAGCATATTTTAAATACGAGATATTCTTATTAAAATTAATTGCTAATTTAAAAGGTACAGGACTTAATTCTGAAGCTTTTTGATTGATACTAGCTAACAATAATTCAGATTTTGAAGTATCGTTATGAAGCTGAAGCACATTTAATAATTTATCGTTTACCTCGGAAAAATGATTCCCAATTAGTTTAGATGCATCTTCGTAATTAATACCTTTTTGAAGTTTGAATAATTTACTAATTGGAAGCAAAATAAACTTCACAAAAAGAAGAGTTTCAAACAAAACAAATACCCAAAATAAAATAGCACGAGCCATTGGGCTTAACCATAAAAAATGTTCGACCAAAAGGGTAATCAATAAATATAAAAGGCCGATAGAAAAAAACAAAATGGCACCTTTGATAAGTTCGTTTATATAATAACGTCTTATAAAGCCTTCAAGCTTATTTACTATTAATTTAAAATTATCCAATCTAACGTGTATTTAACCAACTAATTTACAACAATAATTCTAGCTGTAATAAAGTACAAATGTAACATTCTGTTAAAATGAAATTTACAAAATGATTATCTCTTTTATAAAATCTTTCATCTTTACACATATCACAGTATCTTTGCAGTCTTAAATAAAAAAACATGACTAAAAATGTTCGTGTGCGTTTTGCACCAAGCCCAACAGGACCACTTCATATAGGTGGTGTTCGTACAGCTTTATTCAACTATTTATTTGCTAAAAAACATAACGGAACTTTTGTTTTACGTATTGAAGATACCGATCAAAACAGATATGTAGAAGGTGCCGAAAATTATATTGTTGACGCCTTAAATTGGTGTAATATTCCTTTTGATGAAGGTCCAGGAAAAAATGAAAAATTTGGTCCTTACAGACAAAGCGAACGTAAAGAAATATATAAAGCTTACGCTGAAGAATTAATAACTTCTGGAAATGCCTATTACGCTTTCGATACTGCTGAATCTTTAGATTTTCATAGAAAGGATCACGAAGAAAAAGGAAAAACATTTATTTATAACTGGCATAATCGTTTAAAATTAAGTAACTCTTTGTCACTATCTTCAGAAGATGTTAAGCAAAAATTAGATGCAGGCGAAGATTATGTCATCCGATTTAAATCACCTCAAGATGAAACACTTCATTTAAAAGATATGATTCGTGGCGATATAAAAATCGATACTAATGTTTTAGATGACAAAGTGTTGTTTAAAAGTGACGGGATGCCAACTTATCATTTAGCGAATATTGTAGACGACCATTTAATGGAAATCTCTCATGTTATTCGTGGTGAAGAATGGTTACCTTCTCTTGCTTTACACTATCAATTATATAAAGCATTTGGTTGGGAATCTCCTGAATTTGCACATTTACCATTAATTTTAAAACCTACAGGAAAAGGGAAATTAAGCAAGCGTGATGGCGATAAATTAGGATTCCCAGTATTTCCTTTAGAATGGATTGACCCGAAAACAAACGATGTTTCACGTGGTTACAAAGAAGATGGTTATTTTGCTGAAGCTATGATTAATTTCTTAGCCTTTTTAGGATGGAATCCAGGAACAGAACAAGAATTATTTAGCTTAGACGAACTTATTGAAGCATTCGATATAGAACGTGTACATAAAGCTGGAGCACGTTTCGATCCAGACAAAATAAAATGGTTTAATCACCATTATATGCAAGAACAACATAATTACGAACTTGCAGAAGCATTTAAAGCACAACGCGAAGAATTAAAAGACATCGATGTGGAATACATCTCTATGGCTGTTAATTTAATTAAAGAACGTGCCACCTTTATTTCAGATTTATGGGATTTAAGTCACTTCTTTTTCGAAGCTCCAAATACTTACGACGAAAAGGCTTATAAAAAAGCGGTTAAAGAAGACACCAGAGAGCTTATAAGCGAATTAGCTACACGCATTAACGCTATTGAAGATTTCTCTACAGAGATGCTTCAAAACAATATAAAAGGATGGATAACATCTAAAGAAATAGGTTTTGGAAAAGTAATGATGCCTTTACGATTAGCATTGGTTGGAGCTTTACAAGGTCCTGACGTTTTCGACATTATGTTTATGATTGGAAAACAAGAATCTATTCAGCGTATCGAAAATCTGGCAACAGGTATTTAATACTAAATCCATTCAAAATAATGGGTTTAAACTTATAGAATATAACATAAAAAAAGCGCGTATTAAACGCGCTTTTTTTTGCACTATTTTGAATTGGTTACTGTTTAATAAATTTAAAATTAGTTGCATAATCTTTAAATGAAACTAGATATAAACCATTTGCTAAACTGGAAACATTTACAGTATTATTAGATCTTGTAATTGTATGACTTAAAACCTTTTGACCCATTAAATTATAAATACTAATTTGATGTTCGTTACTTATATTCTTGAAAGCTATAACATCAGAAGCTGGATTAGGATAGATTTTAATACTAGTAAATTCATTTTCGTCTACACTTAAACTAGAACACTCAAACGCTTCTACTCCATAACCTCTATCGTTAAAAATAGTGGTTAAATATTCAATATCGCCACAAGCTAAATCCATATCAACTGCAGCTTGTCGAATGGCTGCTATAGCTTCTGCCTGATTAGTTTTATTACTCGTCATAGACAAACCTTCTAAAACAATTTTATCTGTAGTTTCTTTTCCTAAAAACTCCCATACTTCCATCAAGGTGCTTGCAAAAATTTGTCCATCTTTATGAATTTTTCCTATCAACCCTTCAGGATATTTTACATCGTAATTTGTAATGCGTCCGCTCCAAAATTCATTATGTCCATCCCATTTAAATAAGTTATTATAAGATGTATTAGATCTAGAACTGTTAGAACTTTCTAAACCTCTACTGTAAGATTGTGCCCAATAATCGCCAAAGCCTTCACTTAAACCTTCAACCTGAGAAATACTTCCTCTTATTAACCATTCGTGAATACCATGTCCTAATTCGTGAACAATCACATCTGCATCTTCACCATCGTCTACACCACCTATTCCAAATTTTAAAACTCCTCCACCATAAGATGAATTATCTGAACCATTAAAGGCATGCGGGTCGTAATAAATAATACCATCATTAAAAATAGATTTTAAAGGGATCCCTAAGGTTTCATTTATATATCTCATATTTTTATCTATATGATAATATGCATTTACGGCTTCAAAACCATCTTGATCTCTAGTAAAACTAAAGTCTGGAGAGTCTTGTTCAAACAATCCTGTTTCTGGATCTTGAATATCTTTAATTTCTAAATATTCACCTTTCAACTTATAAACACCATCTACACTATTTAAAATATTAAAAGAAACATCTGTTCTAGCATTGTTTAAAAACACGTTTGTACTGTCGTTATTATCTGTAAAATTTCCACCGTAAACTTCATTTGTAACCGATAATGGATCTGGATTAAAAATCTTTCCTTTGGCCTGAATAGTAGGTTCTGTGCTTGCTTCCATTTTTTCATGACCATCATCATGACCGTGATGATAATGTGCAATGTCAGTCTTGCTTATAATTTTAGCAGTATTGGCATCTATTATAGTTTCCCAATATCCGTTTAATGTTTTAGAATTTGTAGTCACACGATATACCAATTGGGTTGTACCGTTATTATTATATACAAAAAGTTTAGATTCCTTTTGAGTTATAGTACCTTCTATACCTAAAGATTTAGCAGCTAAACTAACTGCTTGTTCAGAAGTTATATTTGGAGTTGTATTTATACTTGAAATAGAATTGTCGAAAGAACCAGAATGAAAAGTCACTTCACTATTTGGTGAAACATGAACTGCAATATTAGCATCGTAAACAGGAACATTATTTACATATTGACCATATCTGAAGGTTTCTCCAGATGCGCCAACTTGATTAAATTCCTTTCTAAGTTCGTAGGTTTTTTGGGATTGAAGTTCAATAAAATTAGAATTTAACCAGGCCGAAGCAATTGTTTCATTTTGGTTTTGTGAGTAGGTAATTTGGGTTGAACAAATTACAATACCAATCAGAGTTAAAATTCTGTGAATCATGGTTGTAGATTTGATTAATAGCAGTTCAAATATATTATATTAGTTGCATATCATAGAGTTACAGGGCTTTAAAACGTTGAATTGGAATTTTTAAAGGGTGAATGAAAATATTGAAGCAGTTCATCTAAGAAATCTGCATTTAAAATTTTATAAATTCATAAAAACTAACCGTTTATCTAACATTTAGTCTAAAAAAATAGTTTAAAACAGCTTATTATTATCACAATCAAAATATATAGACTAAATTTAGAGTTGGATTTTACTAACTCTAAAAACATTTATATGTCTGTTTTATTTATTCCTATTATATTCTTTGTTCTAATTATTTTGTTCCTTTCATTTTTTACAGTGAAACAGCAATCTGCTGCTATTATAGAGCGTTTTGGAAAATTTCTAAGTATTCGCCATTCTGGTTTACAAATGAAAATCCCTTTCGTTGATCGTATTGCTGGCCGAATGAGTTTAAAAATTCAGCAATTGGATGTTATTGTAGAAACCAAAACTCGAGATGATGTATTTGTTCGTTTAAAAATATCGGTTCAGTTTAAAGTCATTCCAGAAAAAGTCTATGATGCTTTTTACAAATTAGATTATGCACACGATCAAATTACTTCTTATGTATTTGATGTGGTTCGTGCCGAAGTTCCAAAAATGAAATTAGATGATGTTTTTGTTAAGAAAGATGATATTGCTATCGCAGTAAAAACAGAACTTAACGATGCCATGGCAGATTATGGTTACGACATTATAAAAACGTTAGTTACAGACATTGATCCGGATGCGCAGGTTAAAGAGGCGATGAACCGTATTAATGCTTCCGAACGTGAGAAAATTGCAGCTCAGTTTGAAGGTGATGCACAACGTATTTTAATCGTTGAGAAAGCAAAAGCTGAAGCAGAAAGTAAACGTTTACAAGGACAAGGTATTGCAGACCAACGTCGTGAAATTGCTCGTGGATTAGAAGAATCTGTTGAAGTTTTAAATCGTGTGGGAATCAATTCTCAAGAAGCTTCTGCTTTAATTGTAGTAACTCAACATTACGATACATTACAATCTTTAGGTGAAGAAACAAATAGTAACTTAATTTTATTACCTAATTCTCCACAAACAGGAAGTAATATGTTAAACGATATGGTTGCAAGTTTTGTAGCAAGTAACCAAATTGGTGAAGCGATGAAAGAGCAAAAAAAGAATCCTAAAAAGTTAGAATAATTTAAGATATCAACTCAACAATTAAACTATAATATTTAATATTAAAAGAGCCCTAACAAATTTGTTAAGGCTCTTTTTTTTAACTAATAAATTCACATTACATTTCTAAAACTGAAATACTTTTAAAATCATATTTATATTATTCAGCGTTGTTACGCCATGGCTTGTAATTTTTATAAGCTGGCCCTGTTAATTTAGAACGTTCTGAACCCATTTCTATAACTGCATATGTTTTTTCAGAATCCGTGCGATCCCATGCTTTTCTATTTTTAAATTCTGGTCCTGTTACTTGCTTTTTATTAGCTTCTACCAGCATTACTGTAGGTTGACTTTCATGTTTCCATGATTTGTAATTTTTGTATTCTGGTCCAGTTAAATCACTTTTATCTTGTGCAAATACAACTGTTGTAGAACCTAAAATTAAAGCTAGTATAAGAGATATATTTTTCATGTCGTGTTATGTTTTTCTGTTTGATACAAAATTAAACACAACACTAGGTGTTTACAGGTCGTAAAAACCACGTAATCGGTATCCGTATAAATACGGATAAACGTTTTAAATTAAATTAATCTCGGTTGCTTTTTTTATAAGCTCTGCAGTATTTTTCACATCTAATTTTTTTAAAGTATTAGCGCGATGGGTTTCAATTGTTCGTGTACTTACAAATAACTTTGCGGCAATTTCTTTGGTAGTTAAACCCTCGGAAATTAAACCCAAAACTTCCTTTTCTTTATTAGAAATTATGTTTTCACTAACCTTATGCTCCGACATAAAATTTATCATCTTTTCGGAGATCGTTGGACTAAAATATTTCTTGCCTTGACTTACTATTCTAATCACCTTAATTAATTCATCTTCATCTGTATTTTTAAGCAAATATCCATACGCTCCTGCTTTAGCACTTTTAGCAATATAATTACCATCGTCATGCATAGAAATAATGATGGGTTTAATAGAAGGATTTATATTTTTAAGTGCTTTTAAAACTTCAAAACCATCCATATTTGGCATAGTAAGATCTAGTAAAACAATACTTGTATCTTTTAACTTTTCGATAGCTTCCATAAAAAGTAAACCATCGCCTACCGATGCCAAAACTTCTATATCTTCATGCTTATTTAGAAGTTCTTTTAAACCGTTTCTAAAAAGCTCATGATCGTCTGCAATTATAATTTTTATTTTATTCATAACTCAATAGGTAATTCAATTTCAACTGTAGTATTTCCGGGTTCTGACTGTATCTGAATCTGTCCATTACAAATGTCTACGCGCTCTTTTATATTGGTAATTCCAGAACCTAATTTTACTTTTTTTAAATCAAAACCTATACCGTCGTCAAAGTAAAAAAGAGAAATAAAATCGTCAAATTCAGAAAGTGAAATTCTAATGTTTTTAGCAGTAGAATGTTTCAATGCATTATTAACTAACTCCTGTCCTATTCTAAATATATTTATAGCTTGATTTTTAGTTATTTTACTAGTATTTTCTTGAGTTAAATCTTCGAATTCAATCGAAATTCCAGAGGTCTTTTTAAACGTATTTACAAAATTAGTTAAGGCTACACCTATTCCAAAATCATCTATTGTTGATGGCATTAAAGCATTAGACATTAATCGAATTTCTGAAATGGTTCCGTCTAAAATCCGTATCATTTCTAACTTCTTATTTTTATCTTGTATATGGTTTTCAATATAAAATTTTAAAGCTGTTAATAACGGACCAATACCATCATGAAGTTCTCTAGACAATCGGCGTCTTTCATTTTCCAAACCATCTACCAATTGTCGTTTGGTGTTAATACTATTTTTATTTTCTTTATTTCTAAATTCTATAAGTTTATCCCTCATTTTAATGAGACTTTTACCCAAAACATCGTGCTCACTTTTTGGAGCATAATCTGAATTAAGATTCATTTTACCTAATTCTTTTGAGAAATTTACAGCACCTTGTAACGATTTTTTAAAATTATCCAGTGCTTCAAACATGTCTTTAATCTCACTCGGATTTTTAACAAATTTCTTCTTTTCGTTATAGTCCCCTCCAGACATTATTTTTAAGCTTTTACCCATACTAGCAATAGGATTTGTAATAATGCGCGTTAAAAAAAGTGATAAAATGATGGCGAAAATCATAATTAAGATGGTAAGACCTAATAATTTTGATCTCAGTTGTGCTAAAGGCGCCCTAACTTCACTTTTATCTATTTCTGAAAGTATGGCTAATTTAAGATGAGAGATGTTAATCGGACTATAAACACTATAGACTTCAATGCCACGATAATCTTTTAAAACGCCTCTCCCAATTTTACCAGATAATGCATCTGTAACACCTTGGGTTTTAATCTCTATAGTCGAAGGTGTTTCTTGTGGTAAAGATCTAGATTGGGATCTTAAATAAAAATCTGAACCGACTAAATAGGACTCTCCACTACTCCCCATTCCTGCACGTTCTAATAAAATTTCATTAATTTTATTATAGTCTATAATTTTAACTTTCGGTAGCCCATTTATTTCAGAAACCAAACCAATTGAAGTAATACCATCGGGTTGATATATTGTTAAATCATAAATTCCAGGTATATTTAATACGTCTTTAGGAATACTAAAATTGAGTGAATCTAGAGTAGATGAATCCGTCTTATTTTCATTTAAAAATGTATTCCATTCCGTGTTAATTAAATCTTCTACTTGAATCTGTTTTAATGTTTTTACAGAATTTAATTGCAATAATATTCTATCGTCTAAAACTTTTGAAAACTCATTATAAAACGTAACAGATAGCATGAGTATAACTAAAAATATCACGCTATTTATTATGATTAATATTAAGGCTCTTAGGTTCATAAATTAACCGTTGTAGTATCTAAATCATCATTACCATAAATCATAGTAATAAATTCATTTTTATCAATCGCTCCAAAATACTCCGTCAAATCAATATCTTTTAAAGCATTTTTTATAGCTATTTCCTCATAAGGCAGTCCAATTAAAATCGCTGAGAGTTCTTCAACCGAATTTTTTCCGAAGAAATCTCCAAATACGGTAAATTCAGCAATGTGTCCTTTTTCCACAAAAATTCTCAAATCAATTTCTCCTATAGCAAAACGTTTTGTACGCTGAATATTAAACTTAGGCGAACGTCCGTAATTCCAATTCCAATCGTCATATTTATCTGCTTTTAATTTTGCAATACCTTCACGATCGGCTTCAGTAAATTCATAAGTTTTAAAATTTTTATCGTTCACATATAAACCTTCTAAAATCAAACTTCTAAACGCTTCAATAGTTAACGGTTCATCTAAAAAATCACTAATATTAGCAACACGACTTCTAACCGATTTATGACCTTTGGATTGAATTTTACTCATCTTAACTTGCAAGGCATTCGCGACTTCATTTAAGTCGGTACTTAACAATAACGTTCCATGACTAAACATGCGTTTTCCTGTTGTAAATTGAGCGGTTCCAGATACTTTTTTTCCATCGATTAAAATGTCATTTCTTCCAATAAGTTCGGCTTCAATATTAAAGTTTTTCAACACTTCAATAACGGGTGCAGTAAATTTTTTAAAATTATGCATACTGCTATTATCGTGCTTCGTAATAAAACTAAAATTTAGATTTCCTAAATCATGATAAACAGCTCCTCCTCCACTAATGCGGCGCACCACATGAATACCTTTTTCAGTAATATAATCTTGATTAATTTCTTCTAATGTATTTTGATTTCGACCAATAATTATTGAAGGTTCATTAATGTAGAATAACAAATAATCTGTTTCAGTATCAAAATGTCGCAATGCATATTCCTCTAATGCTAAATTTAAATGCGGATCTGTAATTCCTTCATTATCTATAAAAACCATACTTAAAATTTTAAAAACGTGTTTTACAAAAATACTTAGAATAGATTAAAATATCCCATAAGAGTTCCTAACAATTGGACATAAAAAAAGCCTTGAAATATTTATTATTTCAAGGCTTTAGGTAGTATTGTATATTGATTATAAATCGGAAGCTTCGGCTACTAAAAGTTCATTACTATCTTCTAATCCTTTTTCTATAAATTCGTTAACGGCATCATTACGTTCTAAGCCGTTTTTAAGCAGTACATTTAACGTTAACATCGCAGCGATACGTGTACCTACTTTTTTAGCGGCAGTTCCAAATAAAGGCTCTAATTCGTCGTAAGACACATTTTCTGCCAATTCAAAAATATCAGCTTTAATTTTTTCGCGTTTTTCATCTGGCAGATTGGTATATTTTTTACCAAATTGCTGAATAACATCAATCGCTTTACGTTGCGGCTGATTCGATTTTGGTTTGTTCTGATTCTGGTTTTGATTCGCTTCAGTTTTCGGCTTTTCTTTAATCCAAGAATCACGTAAACCAACCGTTTTGTTAAAAATTATTTTTTCAGCAGAACTATCTTTATCAACATTAAAATACCCTAAACGTTGAAACTGAAAACGGTCTCCAACATGAGCTTCTGTTAAACTCGGTTCTACATAAGCGGTGATTAATTTTAACGATTCTGGATTTACAAAATCCATAAAGCTTTTATCGGCATGACTATCTGGAGATTCATCCATAAATAATCTGTCGTATTCTCTAACCTCAGCTGTAACGGCATGTTTTATAGATACCCAATGCAAGGTTCCTTTTACTTTTCTTAAACTCGCTTCTGTCCCACTTCCACTTAGAGTTTCAGGATCGTAACTCACATGAATTTCGGTAATGTTACCGTTTTCATCTTTAACTACACGCTCTCCTTTTATAATATATGCATTTTTTAAACGCACTTCTTTTCCCAAAGTCAAACGGAAATATTTACTATTTGCACGTTCTTGAAAATCGTCACGTTCGATATATAATTCACGAGAAAAAGGTACTTGTCTAAATCCAGCGCTATCATCTTCCTGATTATTTTCTGCTTCTAACCATTCTTCTTTATCTTCAGGATAATTAGTAACTACCAATTTTACAGGATCTAAAACAGCCATAACACGAGGTGCTGTTTTGTTTAGATCTTCACGAATACAGAATTCTAAAAGCGAAACATCGATTACATTTTCACGTTTTGCAACTCCAACAGTTTCTACAAATTTATTGATAGCAGTTGGCGTATAACCACGACGACGTAAACCAGAAATAGTTGGCATACGCGGATCGTCCCAACCGTTTACCACACCATCTTCTACCAATTGCAACAACTTACGCTTACTCATAATGGTATAACTTAAATTTAAACGTGCAAATTCGCGTTGTTTAGGTAAAATTTTAAGTTTTTTAATTAATTTAGTTAAAAGCTCTCTAGAAAGATCATTATTTTCGTCGCTTGAATTTAAAACTTTATTTTTAAATTCTTCAATTATTCTATTGGATGTAATTTTACCAATACCAGTTATTTTTATAAAACAATCAACTTTATTATTTTTTATTGCATTCCAAAAATCATCTGCAGAAATTTTAGAAATAACATTATATGCTCTTTCATCTCCAATCCGAGGAATACCTTTCAAAATTTTATACACTAATTGATTATTAGAAATTACAACTTGCTTAATAAACCAATCGTAAAGCTCTCTGTGAGGTTTAAATTCTAGCGAACATAAACTATGTGATACTTGTTCTAAATAGTCACTTTCACCATGCGTCCAGTCGTACATTGGGTAAATACACCAAGTATCTCCTGTACGGTGATGCGATTTCTTTAAAATTCTATAAATAATAGGATCACGCATTAACATATTTACATGTTGCATATCTATTTTAGCACGTAAAATATGTTCGCCTTCGTTAAATTCTCCCGCTTTCATACGGTTGAATAAATCTAGGTTTTCTTCTACAGTACGATCTCTAAACGGACCATCTACACCAGGTTGTGTTGGTGTTCCTTTTTGTTCGGCCATAGCTTCAGACGATTGCGAATCGACATACGCTTTACCATCTTTTATAAGTTGAACCGCCCAATCGAATAACTGCTGAAAATAATCTGAAGAATAGACTTCTTTATCCCATTTGTAACCTAACCAAGACACATCTTCTTTAATCGCGTCTACATATTCCTGCTCTTCTTTAGCTGGATTTGTATCGTCGAAACGCAGGTTTACAGGCGCATTATAACGCTCCCCTAAACCAAAACTAATTCCGATGGCTTTTGTATGACCAATATGTAAATACCCATTAGGTTCTGGTGGAAAACGAAAACGTAATTTATCTTGAGATATTTCTGTTTTTAAATCGTTTTCTATAATATGTTCAATAAAATTGAGTGATTTTGTTTCTTCAGACATAAGTGATATGAATACCTATTAAAAATAAAGCGCGAAATTAATGAAATATCCGCTTGCTTACTATTAATCTAAGAGATAATGATTAATTTTATAAAAATTTTTAATCCACAAAATATCATTTATTTATAAGCTTATGGGCATTATAAAAGTAGAAAACATTAGAATTTTCGCGAATCACGGTTGTTTAACCGAAGAAACTAAAATAGGAAGTGATTACCGGGTAGATTTGGTTATAAAAGCCAATTTACAAGCATCGGCAGTATCAGATAACTTGGCTGATACTGTAGATTATGTATTTTTAAATCGGATAGTTAGAGAAGAAATGAAAATCCCTTCTTACCTTCTTGAAACTGTAGCTAAACGTATATTGGTTAGAATTTTAAAAGAAAATAAACAGATAGACAAAGCGAACATTAGCGTTAGTAAATTAAACCCTCCTATAGGTGGAGATGTAGAAATGGTGACTATAAAAATGACGGAGAAAAGAAAAAAGTAAAAGTATATAGCTTACAATCGTAATTTTTTATACCTTTGCAATCCGTTAATTACGGCGTCGTGGCCGAGTGGCTAGGCAGAGGTCTGCAAAACCTTGTACAGCGGTTCGAATCCGCTCGACGCCTCTTCAAAACCTTCAAGTTTACTTGGAGGTTTTTTTATGCCTAATTTTTAATCTATTGGAATATCGTAACTGTGTTTAATCTCGCCCATTACAAAGGTTGTATGTGCACTTCCTATATTTTCTATCGAGCCTAAACTATTTAAAACAAAATCTTGATAATGCTTCATATCTTCTACAATAACCTTTAATAAGAAATCGAAATCGCCAGATGTATTGTAGCATTCTGTAACTTCCTTTAAAGATTTTATGTCGTGAACAAATTTGTTACCTATAATTTTTGTGTGCTCTTTTAAACGAATACTACAAAAAGCTATTAAAGATTTATTTAATTTATCGCCATCTAAAACAGCAACATATTTTTTAATATAGCCTTCATTTTCTAATTTTTTAATACGTTCAAAAACTGGAGTTGCAGATAGATTAACTTGCTTAGCTAACTCTTTTGTAGTCACATTAGAGTTTTCTTGAAGTAATTTTAATAGCTGTATATCTGTAGTGTCTAAGTGATGCATAGTGTTTTATTCTGTGAAGCTTATTTAATCGATAATTAAAAAGATAAAAAAAATATTATTTTATACTATTAAAGGTTTATAATCCTATTTTTTAAAAGATTAAAGATAATAAGAATGTATTTATAATTTTGAAAAGATTTTAAAACTAATTAAAAAACTTGAAAATTATGAAAACGAACCTCTTAGGATATCCCAGAATTGGAAGTAAAAGGGAACTTAAAAAATCTTCTGAAGCCTATTGGAAACATGAAATATCGTTAGAAAATCATTTGCAAAATGCTGCTAAAATTAGGCAAGATAATTGGACCTATCAACAGGAGTTAGGTATAGATTTAATTCCGTCTAACGACTTTTCTTTATACGATCAAGTTTTAGATTTAACGCTTACTTTAGGATGTATTCCAGAACGTTACAACTCCATAAAATTAAAAGATAATCCGTTAGATTTATATTACGCCATGGCACGTGGTATACAAAAAGATGGTTTTGATATTACAGCAATGGAAATGACAAAATGGTTCGATACTAATTACCATTACATTGTACCTGAATTTAGTAAAAGTCAGACTTTTGAACTTCTAAATTTAAAAGCTGTAAACGAATTTAAAGAAGCTTTAAATTTAGGTATAAAAACCAAACCAGTATTAATTGGACCGGTTACATTTTTAGTATTAGGAAAAGAAAAAGAATCTGGATTTAATAGGATTGAATTACTAGATAAGTTAATTCCTGTATATTTTCAATTAGTTGAAAAATTAATCGATGCCGGAGCAGAATATATTCAGTTTGACGAACCGTGTTTAAGCACAAATCTATCTGTAAAAGAACAAGAAAGCATTACTAAAACCTATACAAAATTAACAGAAGCATTTCCAAATTTAAAAATAATATTAGCTAATTATTTTGATTGTTATGGCGATAATTTAAAAACGGTTTTAAAACTTCCTGTACACGCATTACATCTGGATTTAGTAAGGTGTCCATTACAATTAGATGATATTTTAAATGCTGAAACATTTAATAAAAAAATCATTTTATCTTTAGGTGTTATTGACGGTAGAAATATTTGGAAAAATGATTTTGAACAAAGTTTAAAACTGATTGAAAAAGCAACAAATATTCTAGGAAAAGATAAAGTTTGGATTTCCTCGTCATGTTCGTTATTACATAGTCCGTTGGATTTAAATTTAGAACAAAAATTACCAACAGATATTAAACAATGGTTAGCGTTTTCAAAACAAAAAGTTGAAGAAATAGTAAGATTAAAATCATTAGTAATTCATCCAAATTCAGATGAAAATATAGCTGAATTAAAAGCTAATAAACTTGCTAATTTAAACAAGAAAACTTCTAAATTAATTCATAACGAATCTGTAAAAAATAGAGTATCTAGATTAACTCCAAAAGATAGTACTAGACGATCCATATTTAAGGAAAGACAAAGTCAACAAAAAAGCATTTTAAATTTACCATTATTTCCAACAACTACAATCGGATCTTTTCCACAAACCAAAGACGTAAGAAGTTGGCGTTCTAAATTTAAAAAAGGTGACATTTCACAAACTGAATACGATCTATTAATTCAGGTTGAAATAGAAGAAACCATTCGTTTTCAAGAAGGTATTGGATTAGATGTTTTAGTACATGGCGAGTTTGAAAGAAACGACATGGTAGAATATTTTGGAGAGCAATTAAATGGATTTGCGTTTACAAATTTTGGTTGGGTACAAAGTTATGGGAGCCGTTGTGTAAAACCACCAATTATTTTTGGAGATGTCTCTAGAGAACACCCAATGACAGTTAACTGGACGGCTTATGCACAATCCTTAACAGATATTCCAGTAAAAGGTATGCTTACAGGTCCAGTAACCATTTTACAGTGGTCTTTTGTACGTAATGACCAGCCAAAATCGACAACATGTAAACAAATCGCTCTAGCCATACGAGATGAAGTCTTAGATTTAGAATCTGCAGGTATTAAAATGATTCAAATAGATGAACCTGCAATTAGAGAAGGATTACCGCTTAGAAAAGAAGATTGGAAAACGTACTTAAATTGGGCTATAGAATCTTTTAAAATTTCGTCTTGTGGTGTAGCAGATAGCACACAAATTCATACACATATGTGCTATGCAGAATTTAATGATATTATTGATAGCGTTGCCGGTTTAGATGCCGATGTGATTACTATTGAAACGTCGCGTTCTAATATGGAATTATTAGATGCTTTTGTAGATTATAAATACCCTAACGAAATTGGTCCTGGCGTGTATGATATACACTCTCCAAGAATACCGAGTTCTGAAGAAATTGAACTCTTACTTAAAAAAGCATGCCAATTATTACCTATAGAACATATTTGGGTGAATCCAGATTGTGGTTTAAAAACAAGAGATTGGCCAGAAACAAAATTAGCACTTACACACTTAGTAAATACGGCTAAAAAATTACGAGCCGAATTCCAGATTGAAGCTTAATAAAAAAGAAATCCAGAGAAATTGTAAACCAAAATCTCTGGATTATTATATGTTTAATTTAACGGATTTATCTGCTCAAATTTCTCTTTTAGAATTTGCTTTTCTTTCGGAAAAAAACCTTGAACTAATAATAAAACTCCGAATCCTAAAATAACAAGTGATACTATTTTTTTTGTTTTAAAAATAATACGAGGCGTTAACTTATTTCTTAGTGCTTTAGCAGCTAATATTTTAAAAATATCGACAATAAAATACACCGCTAAAATGGTTCCTAGAAACACATGAATACCATATACGTTATCAGTCATAGAATTACCAATTACAATAAAACTTAACCACCCAAACAAGACTCCTACATTTATGAAATTTAGTAAAAAACCCTTCATAAAGAGTTTACCATAATTTCTTTGAAGTTCTATACGATGGTATTCCCGTAAAATAGTTCTAAAGGATTTTTGTGCTTTTACAAAAGATATTAATCCATAAGCGATAAGTAAAATACCCCCAAAAATAATAAAATTAGGATCTCCTTTAACGTGTTCTAAAATATGGCTTGTACTATAAAATGCAACAATTATAAAAAATAAATCGGCTAAAATAACACCTAAATCAAAAATAAGAGCGCTTGTAAACCCCTTTGTAGCACTTGTTTCCAGTAATACAAAAAAAACTGGGCCAATAGTAAAGGATAACAATATTCCGAAAGGAATTGCTCTTAAAATGTCTTCTAACATATCACGCGATCTCTATCGCAAATTTAGTAAAACTTAAGGGAATTAGTCCACTCTTAAAATTCTTCCTCCTAATACTTTGTTTTCAGTAATGGTTTCTGGATTTCCGTAAACATATACATCGCCTCCAGCACGGATTGTAATATCTAATTCTTTAGATGTTTTAACATGTGCTTCGCCAGCCGCCTGAACAGTTACTTTAGACGTTTCAGATTCTAATAATTGCCCATTATAAATACCACCAGTTAAAATACTTATTTGTTCATTCTTTGCAGTTCCTTGTGTTGTAATATTACCACCTGTAATGGATTTTACTACTACGAACGATACATTAAGTGGAATATCTATTTTTGCGCCCTCCTGAGCTTTTAAATGAATTTCGAATTGTTTAAGAGTGTCTTTAGAAGTTACCATAGAACCTTCATTAACATCTATAGTTCCAATAGAAGTGTAATATATATTTACCTTAGTTTTTTCGCCGTTAAAACTATTATCAATGCTCATTCTAACTTTTAAAGTACCATTTTTATTAACGGTTTCAACTTTATCGGCATTATTACCTGAAATTTCAATTTTGTTAATATCTGATTTTATAAGATTTACCGAGATTAAATCGTAAACTTTAAGTTCTTTAAATTCTCCAACTGTTTTTTCTACTGTTTCTTGTGCATGTATTCCCATTGATAAACATGCTATAAAAAGTACTACTAAATGTTTCATTTTAATAAAAATATAATTGTTATTCATTCTATTTAATTCGTTATAAATTTGATAATCATACTTATAACTCTTATTTTAAAAATTACGTTAGGCTGAAATAAATTCAACATAACGTAATTTTTATATGGTAATAAACGGTTATTTATTTAATCGTTTGGTTTTCCTATCAGATAAAAATCAAGATGTTTTCGTGCTAAATCGGTTTCTTTAACCTTTACGATTACTTCATCTCCTAATTGATACATTTTTTTAGATTCCCGACCAATTATAGCGTACTGACTTTCGTCGAATTCATAATAATCATCTTTTATATCGCGAATTCTAACCATACCTTCGCATTTATTTTCGATAATTTCTACATAAATTCCCCAATCGGTAACTCCTGAAATTACACCCGTAAATTCTTCATCTTTATGATCTTGCATAAAACGAATTTGCATGTATTTAATCGAGTCGCGTTCTGCTTTAGTTGCTAAATATTCCATACTGCTGGAATGTTTACATTTCTCTTCGTAAATAACATCGTTAGCAGATTTTCCATCATCTAAATACAATTGTAATAAACGATGTGCCATAACATCTGGATAACGACGAATTGGCGATGTAAAATGACTATAATAATCGAAAGCCAAACCGTAATGTCCAATATTATGTGTGGTATATTCAGCTTTACTCATAGTACGAATCGCTAAAGTATCGACTAAATTTTGTTCTTTTTTACCTGCAACATCCGATAATAAACCATTTAATGAAGCCGAAATTGTTTTACGATCTTTAAAATCTAATTTATAACCAAATTTAGACACCACATTTTGAAGCGCTTGTAATTTACTTTCGTCTGGTTCGTCGTGTACACGGTACACAAACGTTTTTTCTGGTTTTTTCTTTCCAACAAATTCAGATACTTTTCTGTTAGCCAATAACATAAATTCTTCGATTAATTTATTGGCATCTGCAGATGTTTTAAAGAATACACCTATCGGATTACTTTCTGCATCTAAATTAAATTTTACTTCAACCTTATCGAACGAAATTGCTCCAGAACTCATACGTCTACTACGCATAATTTTTGCTAAATCGTCCATTTTTAAAACGGCATCTGCAATGGTCTGATCTACTAAATATGTTTCACCATTTAATGCTACTTCAGCTGGAATTGTATTGGTTTTACTCTCTATAATCGCTTGTGCTTCTTCGTAAGCAAAACGTGCATCACTGTACGTTACTGTACGACCAAACCATTCATTAACAACTTCAGCTTTATTATTTAATTCAAAAACGGCTGAAAATGTATATTTTTCTTCATGCGGACGTAAAGAACACGCATTATTCGATAAAATTTCTGGAAGCATCGGTACTACTCGATCTACTAAATACACAGAAGTTGCACGTTCGTAAGCTTCATCGTCCAAAATTGTGCCTTCTTTTACGTAATGAGACACATCGGCAATATGAATTCCAATTTCAAAATTTCCATTTTCTAAAACTTCAAAAGATAAGGCATCATCAAAATCTTTAGCATCTTTTGGATCTATCGTAAAAGTTAATACTTTACGCATATCGCGACGCTTCTTAATTTCTTCTTCGGTTATAGACGTATCAATATTATTTGCAAACTCTTCTACTTCTGGAGGAAATTCGTAAGGCAATCCGTAATCTGCAAGAATGGAATGAATTTCGGTATTATGTTCTCCAGGTTTACCTAAAACTTTAAGTATTCTTCCATTTGGAGAATCGGCTTTATCCGGCCAATCTTCAAGACTAACTAGTACTTTATCACCATCTTCTGCCCCATTAATTTTATTTATAGGAACAAAAATATCTTTATACATTTTGTTACCATCTACCACAACAAAAGCATAGTTTTTACTTAGCTGAATAGCTCCAACATACTCTGTTTTAGCACGTTTAATAATAGTAGTAATTTCACCTTCTAACTTTCCATGTTTACGGCGTTTATAAACATATAACTCTACTTCATCCCCATTTAAAGCTTTGTTTATATTATTTGAGGCAATATAAATATCGTCTTCAAATTCATCAGAAATTACATAACCAGCACCTTTAGCAGTTAAATCTAAAATTCCAGTGTGGTATTCGGTGTTAACAACGGCTTTAAATTTACCGCGTTCTACTTCTTCTATTTCTTTTTTAGCAAGTAATTGTTGAAGTGTTTTTATAATTTGATTTCTGCTACTGGCATCATTTACTTCCAATATAGCACCTATTTGTTTATAATTAAAGGTCTTATTACGTTCCTTTCTTAGAATATTTAAAATCGTTTGGGAGAGATTAGAAATTCCTTTTGAAGCTTTGTTCTTTCGCTTTCTTGTCATAATCTACATTTGTATTATAACAAAGCTACATTTTAAAAATTAAATCAATGTTTCTTTATTAAGAAGTTTAACTATTCTTTTAAAATTCAAATCAATTTCAGTTTACAAAAGAGTTATCCACACATATATATATATAATCAGTTTTCTTTTAAAATTTAAAAAAATAAATGGTGCTTATTATAGTCTGTTAATAGCGGTATAACTTTTTTAGGTTTTATTTTGATTCTATTTAGTTTACAAACTGTCTATACGAAGTGAACATCTTGTTAGACTATTAAAGTCTTTATTTTGAAGTGTTTTTATAAGGTTGTTAACAACTGTTGATAACTGATATTTACTTTAAAAGTTTAATAATTAAATTTAAAATTGATGTTTATATGAGTTGATTTTGGGCTAAAAACTTTTCTAAAGAAAATGAGTTAAATTTTAGGTGTGTATTGATTTAAGTTTGGTTGTAAAAATTTCTGAGATTTAAAAGAAAAAGTTTCAAAAAGTAATCAAGAGATATTAACATTTAATTAATACTAAATAGGTTTTTATGAACAATTGTTATGTAAACGTTTATAAATGGTATACTTACTATCAATTTCATAATTAATAAAGGAATGTAAAGTATTTAATTATTAGGCATTTAGGTGGTTTATTAACCATCATTTCGTACATTTACCACTTGTATTATGCAAACTGAATTACATTAAATATAACTAAAAAATAGGGCAATACATTATGAAAATTTCAATTGGAAATGATCACGCAGGAACACAATATAAATTAGAAATCGTAAAACATTTAGAAGCAAAGGGATACGTTGTTAACAACTATGGAACCGATGCTTCAGATAGTGTAGATTATCCAGATTTTGTACATCCTGTAGCAAACGACGTTACTAATAAGACTGTAGATTTTGGAATTATTATCTGCGGAAGTGGAAACGGTGCAAACATGACAGCTAATAAACATCAAGCCGTACGTTCTGCTTTATGTTGGTCTAAAGAAATAGTTGTTTTAGCAAGACAGCATAACGATGCTAATATTTTAAGTATTCCAGCACGTTATACTGCGGTACAACAAGCGATAGAAATGGTAGATGCATTTTTAGAAACTGCTTTCGAAGGCGGACGTCACCAAAACCGAGTAAATAAAATTCCAGTGAGTTGCTAAATGTCTACGTCTATAGACCATAATCACAATCATAATAAGTTAAAAGGTAGAAATTTAATTATTTCTATTTTACTAAATATACTTATTACACTAAGTCAAGCTATTGGAGGATTACTTTCTGGTAGCTTGTCTTTGTTAAGTGATGCATTACATAATTTTACAGATGTTATTTCTTTAATAGTAAGTTATATAGCAAGTAGACTCTCTAAACAAAAAGCATCTAATGTTAGAACCTTTGGCTTTAAACGTGCCGAAATTTTAGCTGCCTTTATTAATGCATCTACTTTAATAATTATTGCATTTTTGTTAATAATTGAAGCTATTAAACGCTTTAAACACCCAGAACCAATAGAATCTAACCTTGTTATTTGGTTATCTATTTTAGGAATTTTGGTTAATGGTTTTAGCGTGTTGTTATTAAAAGGAGATTCTAAATCTAATCTGAATATGCGTAGTGCTTATCTGCATTTATTTACAGATATGATGGCTAGCGTTGCTGTATTAATTGGCGGCTTACTCATGAAATATTTTCAAATGTATTGGGTAGATAGTGTGCTTACTTTTTTAATAGGTTTATATTTGATTTGGGTAGGTTTTGATTTGTTAATAACCTCTACTAAAATGATAATGCTTTTTACGCCTTCTCATATTAATGTGAAAGATGTGGTGAGCGCAATAAATATTTTACCAAAAGTGAATAAATTACATCACGTACACATTTGGAATTTAAATGATGATGAGTTGCATTTAGAAGCACATTTAGATTTTAAAGAAGATATTACATTAACCGAATTTAACGGCATTTTGTTTAAGATAGAAACAATTTTACGTGATAATTTTAATATAAATCATGTAAATATTCAACCCGAGTTTAATAAAGAAGATCCTAAAGAAATTATAGTTCAAGATTAAATGATATTAATAATTTTAAAGCATAAACTAGAGCGGTATTCACTTAGTATACTACTGTTATTTATAAGTGTTTTTGTGTTAACAACTTGCGAGCAAATTTTCGAAAATGTAGCAGAAGATTTGATTCCAGAACCTAAGACGCTTAAAATGGGTTTACTTAATAAGACACCTTATTCTTGGAAAAGAGGAGAAATACGATCTGGGAATACTATTCAGCACTAAGGAAAAACCAATGTTGGTACATTTACAGAGTTCATGCTTTTTAATACGATACATAATGAAGCTGTTATTTTAATTCAAACAGATCAGGAAGTGTTTAGATTTACACCAAAAATGTACCAAGAATCTACAGTAGTAAATGAAGGTACATTTTATTTTGAAGTCAGTTTAACTGATTTAAAAACCTTAGTTATAAAAAGAAAATCCTTTTAATTATGTTAGATATTACCATTAAATTATTTGAAGAATTAACTACAAATGAATTATATGCCTTATTACAATTGCGAAGTGAAGTTTTTGTGGTCGAACAAGATTGTGTGTATCAAGATATAGACGGAAAAGACAATAGAGCACTACACGTTTTAGGTTTTAAAAATTACGAATTGGTAGCATATACTAGGATTTTTACCTCTGGAGATTATTTTGAAAATGCGAGTATTGGTCGTGTAATAGTAAAATCGACCGAACGTTCTCATAAATATGGTTACGATATTATGAATGCTTCAATTCAGGCTATTAGCGATCAGTTTAATGAAACAATAATTAAAATTTCAGCTCAAAAACATTTAGAATATTTTTATAATAACTTAGGATTTGTAGCTGTTTCAGAACCGTATTTAGAAGATGGTATTCCGCATATTAGTATGCTTTTAAAACCTTAACTAATTTAAAAATTTGCTGTAAGTTGTTGCGTTACTTAAAATTTCTGTAGCGCGTTTTATTTCAGGATTATGTGTTTTATAATAATCGTAAACACCTTCTCTATAAGCATAACGTTTTACAATTTCGTCTGTTAATAAACTCGATAATTGTGCTTTATTATCGTCTATACCCTTTATTTTTGAGGCGTTTAGGTTGTTGATAAGTGTGTTGTAATCCTTCTCTATATTATCGTCTAAACCTTCTTTTTCTGCACTTTGAAATGCTTTATATAATGCTTTCTCAGTTTCGGTTTCAAAATTAAAATCGTTACTTTTTAAATATTTTTTGAAGTCAGAAAAATCAGAATCAGTTAATTTAAAATTATCAATATCTTTCATATTTTGATGTGCATAATAGTAAGTAGTTGCATAATCAAAAATAAAGTCTTTCTGTAGTATGGCATTTGTAATGGCAGAATTTTTAGTAATATCTAAAGATTCATCTGGTAAAACACCACCACCATCGAACACTGGTCTGCCATTTTTAGTTTTAAACTCGTGATAATTTTCTTGTGAAATTCGCACCGCATCTCCTTTGTCGTCACGATGCCAATAATCTAAAGCCTGAATACAACGTCCAGAAGGCGTATAATATCTAGAAATAGTTAGTTTTAATTGTGTTCCGTAGGTTAATTGTTTTGGTCGTTGCACTAATCCTTTTCCAAAACTTCTAGAACCAAGTACAACAGCACGATCTAAATCTTGAAGCGTTCCAGCAACAATTTCACTTGCAGATGCACTACGACCGTTTATTAAAATAACTAGAGGTATTTCGACATCTAAAGCTTCTTTTTGTGTGTAATATGTTTTATTGAATTTTTCGACTTTAGATTTGGTAGTCACTACCAATTGGCTTTTCGGAATAAAAATATTCACCACATTTACGGCTTCAGATAATAATCCACCAGGGTTGTCACGTAAATCTAAAATTATATTTTTTGCCCCTTGTGCTTTTAAATCTTTTACAGCATAAGTGGTTTGTGAAGAGGCTTTACTATTAAACTGACTTAATACTATATAACCAGTATTTTCATTAATCATAGAAAAATAAGGCACAGCGGTAATTTCTAATTCTGCCCTATTAATACTGGCTGTATATGTTTCTCCTTGGCGTATATAAGTTACTTCAATAGTAGTTCCAGAAGATCCTTTTAACAAATCGCCTTTATCGTCTTTAAAAGTTTTTAAATCTATAGTTCCAATTTTAATAATCTCGTCTCCAGCTTTTAAACCGGCTTTATCGGCTGGATAATCTTTATAAGGTTCTATGATAACCAATTTATCTTTAAGTGTCTTTACACGTGCTCCAATACCAGTATAATCGCCAGTGTTATTAATTCTAGCAGCTTCCACATCTTGTTCGTTCATAAATGTGGTATAAGGGTCTAAATCCTTCAACATACTTTTTATAGCGGTGTCCATTAAATCGGCAGGATTAGTTTCGTCCACATAATTCATGTTTAGTTCTTTGTAAAGCGTCGTAAATATTTCTATTTGCTTGGCAATTTCAAAAAAATCGTCCTGAAATGCAGTGGTCGAAAAAAATATAGTAACCGCCAAAATAGGAATAAGTATCTTCTTTTTAAGTAATGTTTTCATGTGTAAAACGGTTAATTAAACCACTATTATAAATTGAAAAAAGCTATAAATTTTCAGCTTCAACTTTCGAAAATTTTTCAAATAAGGTAGATATTTTCTTTTCTACAAAATCATAAGTTGGTATGTCTTTACCAAAATACAAAATCATAAACGCATATTGAGACGTAATAGTATCGAAATGTTTATTTTTGTTTAATCGGTAAGCTTCTCGTAATAGGCGTTTTATACGATTTCTATCGACAGCCAATTTAAAATTACGCTTGCTTACAGATACGCCAGTTTGTATGGAAACATTTTCTGTTAAAGCAGTTTTTAAATAGACTAAACGCAACGGATATGCAGACACAGTTTTCCCTTCGGAAAAGAGTTTTTCAATAATAATTTTACTCTTAAGTTTTTCGGTTTTACCGTAAGTTTGCTTCATAAATTAAATGTCGGCACTGTTTAAAATAATTACACCATGTTGTTTTAAATCTAGAATGGCAGTGTTGTAAACTTCTTCAGAAATATAACGTGTAGCATCGGTAATATAATATGTTTTAAATCCTAAAGCTTGTGCATCTTTTGCAGTGAAATACACACAATAGTCTGCTGCTAAACCACAAACATAAACGTTAGTGACCTCCATACTTTTTAAATACGCTGCTAAACCGGTTTGCTGCGTTTTGTTATTATCGAAAAATGCACTGTAACTATCTACGTCTTTATGCATCCCTTTTCTAAAAATGGCAGAAACTGCATGTGTATTTAATTCTGAAGAAAATTCTGCGCCTTTGGTACCTTGTACACAATGATTTGGCCATAATACTTGATCCTGACCTTCTAATTTAATTACATCGAATACCTTTTTATTTTCGTGATTATTGGCAAAACTAGCATGATTTAATGGATGCCAATCTTGGGATGCAACGACAACATCAAATTTAGATTGAATGCTATTTACTAACGGAATAATAGCGTTACCATGTTTTACTGCAAGTGTTCCGCCAGGTAAAAAATCGTTTTGAATATCTACAAGAATAAGTGCTTTCATTACGATTTTAGTTTATCTTTTTTTAATTGATCTCTTAACTGTTCCAATTCTGGACTTAAGCCTACTTTATAGACATGCGGATTTGCAAAACGTTTATGTTCTACAGGTAATTTTGAAAGATTTTCTTCTGCTATTTTAACCAATTCAGTAGTCGATTTTTTTGTATAAACACGTTTCCCATCAACCATAACATCTATTAAAAGCGGTCTAAATGAAGCAGATTCTATAGGCATACGTTTATGTGTTTCAAAGGGGTGTGCCATTGTTTTTGGTGCATCCAAATGGTGTAATGTAATGGCATCTGCAATATAAAGTCCGTCTTCGTTCATATAACGATACACTTGTTTTTTTCCTGGAAAATTCATTTTCTTTAAATTTTCAGAAATTTTTATTCGTGGTGTATTGTTAAAACTACACAATTTATAAACGCCATCTAATGCACCATTTTCCTTACCTACAACAAGGTTTGTTCCTACGCCATAAACATCAATCTGAGCATGTTGTTCTTTTAAACTTCTAATAACATGTTCGTCTAACTGATTGGATGCTGCTATTTTTACATAGTCTAGTCCGGCTTTATCCAATTGCTTTCTAGCAGCCTTAGATAAATATGCTAAATCTCCACTATCTAAACGAATTCCGAGTAATTTTTCACCTCTTGATTCCATTTCTTTGGCCACTATTATGGCATTTGGAACACCGCTTTTTAAAGTATCGTAAGTATCGACTAAAAGTACACAGTTTATAGGTCGTGTTTCTGCAAAATCTCTGAAGGCAGTAAGCTCGTCGTCGTAGCTTTGAATAAAAGCATGAGCCATTGTTCCAGAGACTGGAATGTCGTATAATTTTCCGGCAAGCACATTAGATGTATAATCAAAGCCTCCAATGTAAGCCGATCGCGAGGCCTGAAGCCCAGCAAAACCTTGTGCACGTCGTAAACCAAATTCGGCTAAACTTTTATCCTTTCCAGCAATGTATCTAATTCGACTTGCTTTTGTGGCTATTAAAGATTGAAAATTAAGACAATTTAAAATGAATGTTTCTATAATCTGACATTCAATTATTGATCCGGTTACCGTTAAAATAGGACTAAAAGGAAATATAATTTCACCTTCTTGCATACTTTGAATGTGTCCGGTAAACTTGAATGTTTTTAAGTAATTTATATAATCTGAATCAAAATCTTGTGCCTTTAAATATGTTATATCTTCTTCAGAAAATGCTATGGTTTCTAACCAATCTAAAGCTTCTTCTAATCCGCAGAATAACACGTAACCACCTTCAAAAGGATTTTTTCTAAAGAAGTAATCGAATGTTGCGGTGACTTCGTGTTTCCCTTTTAAAAAATACGATTGACCCATTGCAAGTTGATACAAATCGGTATATAAAGCAGAATTTAAATTCATATTGGCATAATTTTATAATCCGTAATACATTATAATATATTCGTTTATTAGAACATGTTTAAGAGTATTGTTTTAGCACAATTTGCATACAGTTATGTGATGCTAAAACGCATTCAATAAGACCTAAAATTAGGTTGTGAAACAAAACGGAATTGATATAATTTTATAGAGGTCAGTAGTTAGTTACTTATTAATTTAGTTTGATATATTTTATCTCTATCGACCATTTTTGTTATTAAGTTATTGAATATTGTGTTCTTACTTTGCGAACGATTTATTCTAAAACAAA